>JAKACL010000258.1 GCA_021821425.1 Pseudomonadota bacterium | reverse complement strand
ATCGAACAGTTCACCGAGTTGAGCTGGTCCGACCTGCCGCCGGTCGACGTGCTGGGCCTGGAGGTGGGTTACCGCCTGATTCCGTTGCTGGACCGCAAGCAGGGGGGGCAGGCGCTCAAGCTCATCACCGAGGGGCGCTTGCGCTTTGCCCTGGAAATGGGCCTGGTCGTGCCGCCGGTGCGGGTGCGCGACAACATGGAATTGCGCCCGACGACTTATCGCATCAGCCTGAAGGGGGTGGAAACGGGCAGCGGCGAGACCTATCCCGAACTGCTGTTCGCCATCGAGACCACCGACATGCTGGGCAAGCTCAAGGGCGAAGCCGGCATCGACCCGCTGAGCGGGGCGCCGGGGGTGTGGATCGAGCCGGAAGAACGCGAACGCGCGCTCATGCGCGGCTATCAGGTGATCGATGCCAGCCATGTGATCGCGCGCCATGTCGAGGCGGTCTACCGCGCGCATGCCAGCGAATTGCTGGGGCGCGCAGAGGTGCAGCAACTGCTCGATAGCGTGAATGCCTCGACGCCGGGGCTGGTGGACGAAGTGATTCCGCGGCTGCTGCCGCTGACTTCGGTACAGGCGATCCTGCAAAACCTGGTGACCGAGGGCGTATCCATCCGCGACACGCGCAGCATTCTGGAAACCCTGGCCGCGCGCGCGGGGCGTACCCAGGACATCGACGAACTCACCGAGACGGTGCGCGCATCGCTCGGCCGGCACATCGTCGACCGCCTGTTCGAAGGGGCCGAAATGCTGTACGTGATCGGGCTTGCGCCCGAAATCGAAAACCGCCTGATTGCCGAAATGGGCGAGGAGGGCGAGGCCATGGTGTCGCCCGATCTGGTCGAGGCGCTGCCGCAAATGGCCGAGCGCGCCATGGCACGGCAGCTCGGACAAGGCGGCGCTCCCGTGCTGCTGGCCGCGCCCGCGCTGCGCGCGCCGCTTTCACGCATGCTGCGGCGCACCGGGCTGGCGGTGCTGTCATATGCGGAAATTCCCGCGGACAAGTCATTGCAGATCACGACGCTGATGAGCATGGAGGAAGAGCAGGAACATGAAGCTGCGCAGATTCCTGGCGCCTGATGCGCGCAGCGGGCTGGAACGGATCCGCCGCGAGCTGGGTCCGGATGCCGTCGTCGTCACCACGCGCAAGACGGCCGAGGGGCTTGAATTCATGGCCGGGCGCCATGACGATCTGGAAACCGCGCCTGCCATGCCGGCAGCCCGGGAGGAAACGGGCGGCAGCGGTCCGGTCTGGCGCGAGCTGTTCCGCCTGCGCGCCTTGCTGCAGAATCAGTTGGCCGGTTTTGCCTGGTCGGCGGAAAAGCGCCGCCACCCGGTGCGCATCCATGTATTGCAAAGGCTGCTTGGCGCCGGCTTCAGTCCGCGGCTCTCACGTCACCTGGCCGCGCGCTTGCCGAAAGATTATTCCGCCGGACAGGCCGACCTCTGGTTGCGCCAAGTACTGATCCGCAATCTGCGCGCAGCCGCCCCGGCAGAACTGCCTGGAACGCAGCCCGGCATTTGGGCGCTGGTTGGTCCGACTGGACATGGCAAGACCACGACACTCGCCAAGCTTGCCGCCAGGGCGGTTCTGCAGCATGGCGCGGCGAGGGTCGCGCTGGTTTCCGCAGATGGCTACCGCATCGGCGCACAGCAGCAATTGGAAGCCTACGCACGCCTGATGGGCGTGGATTTCATCGGCCTTGACGATGCCGGTCAACTGGAGGGCAGCTTGGCCACGCTGCGGGGCAAGACCTGCATCATGGTCGACAGCGCAGGGTTTGCGCCCGGTGACGAGCGTTTCGGCCAGCAGATGATGTCGCTCAGGCAGGCGGGGGCCACCTGCCTGCTGACGCTTTCGGCCGCAAGCCAGGGTAGCCTGGCGGAAGACCTGATTCAACGGCATAAGCACTTCGACGGCGTCATTCTCAGCAAGCTCGACGAAGGGGGGCTGTGCGGCGCAGTACTCGACTGCCTCATGCGCTACCGCTTGCAGTTGATCTGCCTGTCTACCGGGCAGCGCGTGCCGGAAGACCTGCATTCCGCCCATGCCAGCTATGTCGTCGATCGCGCCTTGCGCGCGCGCGAGACCAGCAGCTTTGCCATGCAGGACGAAGACTGGGCGGCCTACGCCGGCATGGAGGCCGAGCAGGGTTCCTTGCGCAATACGGGATAGCCATGCATCAGGCCCAGGGTTTGCAGCGTTTGTTCGCCGGACAGGCCGCGCGCGTGGCCAGCGTGCTGTCCGGCCCAGCGGCGCCAGACAGCACGGAATTCACGCTTGCGCTTGCTGCCGAACTTGGCAGGCAGGGGGGGCGCGCGTGGCTGGTCGATGGCGGCGGCGGCCTGGCTGACAGGCTGGGCTGCAAGCCCTTGTTGTCCTGGCGCGCCGAGTTGCCATTGATGCAGCAGGTCATCCGCGCCGACGGCTATGGCCTGATACACGCGCCGGGCGTCATGGCCGGCGATGCGGCGCTGTCCGCTGCGGCCGGGGGAAGCCGCGACTGCGATCACCTGCTGTTCGACGGCGGACGTTTCTCGCCGGCCGAGGCGCCGCTCGATCCGGCCACTGCGCAAACCCTGGTCATCCTGCTGGGGAAACAAGATGCCGAAGCAGGCTATGCCTTGATCAAGGCGCTGGCACTGGTGCATTCTCCTGCGCGTGTGCTGTTGCTGGGCGA
>JAKACL010000257.1 GCA_021821425.1 Pseudomonadota bacterium | reverse complement strand
CATTTCCAAGGCTGCCGCTGGCCGTGCCCTGGATGCCACGGTCGAGGCGGTGAAAAAAGCGCTGAAGAAAAACGACATGGTGACCCTGGTGGGTTTTGGCACTTTCTATGTTGGCAAGCGCGCCGCTCGCACCGGCCGCAATCCTCGTACCGGCGCTTCCATCAAGATCAAGGCTGCCAAGGTTCCCAAGTTTCGCGCAGGCAAGGGCCTGAAGGACGCGATCAACTAAGGGAATCCAACAAGATTTCGGGTGCTTAGCTCAGCTGGTAGAGCGTCGCCCTTACAAGGCGAATGTCGGCGGTTCGATCCCGTCAGCACCCACCAGATCAGACGCAGCTGCGTCAAACCGAGAAAGCCCGCACATGCGGGCTTTTTTCTTCGTGTGCCAGCACGATGCGGGCTGAGCAAGCGTGCCCGCTTTCGACGTGCGAACCGTTGCGTGCTGATGAAATTTTTTCATCAATACTCATCCACTTTTTTTCCGCCATGTGTATAATTGCGGCCTGCGCTTGAGGGGGATCCCGCATAAGCGCTCAGAATTCGGAGCGGTAGTTCAGTTGGTTAGAATACCGGCCTGTCACGCCGGGGGTCGCGGGTTCGAGTCCCGTCCGCTCCGCCAATCACGGAAAAAGCGAACGCAAGTTCGCTTTTTTCTTTTCCGCACGGCCGAGGCCGTACACATTGCCGCCGTTTCGGGCGACAATTCAGCTTTATCTTGTTGCAGAGACGCATATGCTGGAAGCCATACGTAGTCGAGCCCAGGGCTGGTTGGCCAAGCTCATCCTGGCCCTCATCACCATTCCCTTCGCCTTGTGGGGCATAGATTCCTATTTCAGTTCGGGCGGCAGCAACGAACTGATCGCCGAGGTGGGTGATTCCGGCGTGACCCGCGAGGACTTTACCAAAACCCTTAAGGAGCAGGCCGAGCGCATGCGCCAGACGCTGGGCCCGAATTTCGACCCGGCCATGACCGAAGGTGCCGAGTTCCGCGAGCAGTTGCTGCAGGCAATGACGGAAGAAGAGGCGATGCTGCTGGAGGCCAAAGCGGCGGGACTGGAGGTGCAGGATGCGCAGATTGCCGCGATCCTGCATCAGCTGCCGCCGTTTCAGGAGGATGGCAAGTTCTCGCCCGAGCGCTACAAGCGCGTGCTCGCGCAGCGCGGTTATACGCCTGCCTATTTCGAATACAAGCTGCGCCGCGACATCACCCTGGAAATCCTGCGCCAGCCTGTGCTTGCCGGCGCTGCCATTTCCACGGCTTCTGCCGATCTCGTCACCCGGATTGCCGGCCAGCGCCGCGAGATTTCCTGGCACGAGATCAAACCCGCAGCCCTCGCCGGCCAGGTGAATGTCAGCGACAAGGACATCGAAGCCCACTTCGAGGCGCACAAGGCCGACTACACCGAACCTGAGGCCGTGCGCGTGGAATATGCGGTGCTGTCGCTGGACGGGCTGGCCAGGGAAATCAAGCCCACGGACAAGGAAGTGCAGGATTTTTATGCCGCCAATGCTGCCAAGCTGGGCCCGCCCGAGGAACGCAGCGCCAGCCATATCCTGATCGGTGCGGCACAGGGGGATGCGCAAGCCCGCAAGCAGGCCAGGGCCAAGGCTGAGGCCGTGCTGGCCGCGGTGCAGAAGGCGCCTGCCACCTTTGCCGAGACAGCCAAACGCGACTCTCAGGATCCGGGCTCGGCAGCCGAGGGCGGCAGCCTCGGCCGTTTCGGCCGTGGCATGATGGTGAAGCCCTTCGAGGATGCCGTGTTCGCGATGAAGCCGGGCGAAGTGCGTCTGGTGGAGAGTGAATTCGGTTTCCATGTCATTCGCCTGGACGGCATCCATACCAGCACGCCGTCGCTGGCTTCAGTGCGTCCGCAAATCGAGGATGAAATCCGTCGACAGCGCGCGCAAAGGCAATTTGCCGAAGCGGCGGAAACCTTCAGCAACATCGTCTACGAGCAGGGGGGCAGCCTGAAGCCTGCGGCGGATGCGCTGAAGCTCAGCCTGCAGACCACCGACTGGATGACTCGCCAGGGCACGCTTGGCGAGCCTTTCAATTCGGCCAAGCTGCTGGATGCCGTATTCTCGGCAGACGCCATCAAGAGCCGGCAAAACATCGAGCCGCTCGAAACCGGCCGCAACACACTGGTGGCGGTGCGCGTGGTCGAGCATCGCCCGGCAAGGCAGAAACCCATTGCCGAGGTGGCGGCAGACATCCGCGCCAAACTGCTGGCCGAGCAGACCGCAGCCCTGGTTACCAAGACGGGCCAGTCGTACATCCAGGAACTGGGGCAGGGCAAGGAACCGTCCAGCCTGGGCTGGACAGCATTCAAGCTGATCAGCCGTCAGCAGCCGGAGGGCTTCGACGCCAAGGGCGTGCAGGCAATTATGCGTGCCGAAACCGGCAAGCTGCCTGCCTATGTCGGCGCCTCCATGCCTGATGGCAGCTATCGCGTCGTGCGCATTACCCGTGTCCTCGAGGGGTCGGCAACCGATCCCATGTTGCGCGCCGCCGTGGAAAACGGCCTGCGTCAGACCTATGCGCGCACGGACGCAATTGCCCAACTGGATCTGGCTAAGTCTGTGCACAAGATCGAGATCAAGCCCGGCGCACTGGAAAATAAGGAATAAGGGGGCTGAGCCACAAAAAAACGCGCCGATTGGCGCGTTTTTTGTTTTGGCGCGAATTTTGCGTTTACGTCTCAGCGCCCG
>JAKACL010000048.1 GCA_021821425.1 Pseudomonadota bacterium | reverse complement strand
AAGGACGCCTCGCTCGGCGGCCAGTACCCGGTGATGAACGTCACCCTGCTGCACCCCCACGACCAGGGCTGCTTCGCCAGCTTCGGCGCGCACCCGCGCTTCGAGGTCGCGCTGGAACGCGCATTGACCGAGCTGCTGCAGGGCCGCGCGCTCGATTCGCTGGCGGGCTTCCCCGCGCCCGGCTTCGACCCGGCCGAAATCGCCGACCCGCAGAACCTGGAAATCCACTTCGTCGATTCCAGCGGCGTCATTTCCTGGCAGTTCCTGCGCGACACGCCGGATTTCGAGTTCGTCGACTGGAATTTCGGCACCACCACCGAAGAGGATTACGCGTGGTCAACCGACGCGCTGCACGCCGAAGGCCACGACCTCTATATCGCCGATTTCACCCATCTCGGCGTCTACGCCTGCCGCATCCTGGTACCCGGCGTGTCCGAGATCTACCCGTTCGAGGAACTCGAATTCGAGAACAACAGCGTCGGCAACCTGATCCGCCCGGCGCTCGCGCGCCTGCCCGAGCTGAGCGACGACGAATGCGCCGACCTGCTGGATCTGATCGTTGAACTGGAACTCGCCGACGACCGCCTGGTGACGGTGCTAATCGGCCTCGCACCGGATGCCGACTCGCCGTGGACCGACATCCGCGTCGGCGAGATCAAGCTCCTGCTCGCGCTGGCGCTTGGCGACGACGACACCATCCGCGAAGGCTGCACCTGGATCGCCCAGTACGGCCAGCGCAGCGACGCGCGCCTCAAGGTCTATCGCTGCATCGCCGACCTCGTCCAACTCGACGACCCCAGCCCGTTCGAACCCGCGCTCGCGCTGATGTATGGCCGCGAGACGCTGGAACAGGCGTTTGCGCTGTTCAACCAGGACGAGTGCTTCTTCGGGTTGACCAAACTCGGCAGCGACTTCGAGGGCAGCGCGATCCACCAGCGCCTGCTGGAGGCATATCGCAAGGTGCGCGGCTAGATCTTCGACCGATGAAAATCCCCAAACGACTCGAACCCCTGCTCGAAGACGGCCTGATCGACGGCGTCGTGCGCCAGCTGATGAGCGGCAAGGAAGCCATGGTCTTCGTCGTCCGCTGCGGCGACGACATCCGCTGCGCCAAGGTCTACAAGGAAGCCAACAAACGCAGCTTCCGCCAGGCCGTCGACTACACCGAAAACCGCAAGACCAAAAACAGCCGCCAGGCGCGCGCGATGGCCAAGGGCAGCAAGTACGGCCGCGAGATGCAGGAAGCCGCCTGGCAAAGCGCCGAAGTCGATGCGCTGTACCGGCTCGCCGCCGCCGGCGTGCGGGTGCCCACGCCGTACAACTTCCATGAAGGCGTCCTGCTGATGGAACTGGTGGCCGACGCCGAGGGCAACGCCGCGCCCCGCCTCAACGACGTGTCCTTCACCGAAGACGAAGCCCTCGCCCACCACCGCACATTGATCCGCGAAGTCGTGCGCATGCTGTGCGCCGGCGTCGTCCACGGCGACTTGTCCGAATTCAACATCCTCGTCAGCGCCGACGGCCCGGTGATCATCGACCTGCCGCAAGCGGTCGATGCCGCCGGCAACAACCACGCCCAGGCGATGCTGACGCGCGACGTGAACAATCTGCGAACGTATTTCGGCCAATACGCGCCGGCGCTACTGGAAACGCGATACGCCGAGGAAATCTGGGCGCTGTACGAACACGGCAAGCTGAATCCCGAGGTCGAACTCACGGGCCGCTTCGAATGTGACAAGCCGCCGGTCGATCTGGAGGGGGTGATGCGGGAGATTGATGATGCGCGGGAGGAAGAGGCGGCGCGTTTGTTGCGGTTGCAGGAACTGGGGTGATTCACCGCCCAGACTCGTTTGCCATGTGCCTGTCGAACAATAAGGGACACAACAACAAGGGACAGACCACGGTTTCTCCATTCACCCCTGAATGATGGCAATCAACGCATTGCGCACTTCATCCAACCGGCCTTGCGACATCAGGCCTGCCGCAGCAGCAAACAGGGACGTGTTCGCCGTGAACAATTTACCCGGACGCGCATAGCTTGCCCGCTGCAAGCCGCCCGACGTGAAATCCTCGGGCGCAAGCAGAATGGCGTGCGGGTCGGCGTAGGGGTTGCTGGTGATCTGGCAGGCGATCCAGTCGTCGCGTCCGGCATCGGCCAGAAGCAGGGCGGGCCGCAGTTTGCTGCGTGTGAGGTCTGAAAACGGGAACGGCAGAAGGACTACTTGCCCGGCTGCAAATGCGCCCATGCTTCCTCTTCCTCGGGTTTCAGCCAGTCTTCCGCGAGCGCGGCTTCAGCCAGTTGCAGTGCTTCGTCAACCGACGGCTTCAGGAGCGTGAGCAACGCACGCCCAGCGGGAATCGTCTGCACGGGCTCCAGCGGATGGACATGTCCCGACGCGTCAATTTCAACTTCGATGGTCTGCAGCATGGCGGCCTCCTTCTGGCAATGCGCCTATTCTATGCCCGAGGGTCATCCCGGTCGATTCGCGAGGCCAAAGAAACTTCAGTCCGGTCAGACACCACGCTGCCGCACCGTCTCATACAAACACAGCGCCGCCGACACCGAGACGTTGAGGCTTTCCACCGTGCCGCCGATGGGGATGCGCGCGACCTGGTCGCAGCTCTGCTTGACCAGGCGGCGGATGCCCGCGCCCTCGGCGCCGAGCACCCAGGCGATGCCGGTCTTGGCGTCGATGCCGGACAGGGGCTGGTCGCCGTCCATGTCGGCGGCGATGACCCAGATGTTGTGTTCCTTCAGGTCCTCGATGGTGCGCGCGAGGTTGGTGACCATGATGTAGGGCACGGTCTCGGCGGCGCCCGAGGCGACCTTTTCCACGGTGGCGTTGATGCCGGCGGCGTTGTCTTTCGGCGCGATGACCGCGTGGACGCCGAAGGCGTCCGCGGATCGGAGTATCGCGCCAAGGTTGTGCGGGTCGGTGACGCCGTCGAGGATCACCAGCAGCGGCGGGCCCTGGATGTTTTCCAGCACTTCGTCGAGCGAATGCGTGAGCGCAACCGGTTTGACGCGCGCGACCACGCCCTGATGCTTGGCGGCCTTGCCGACCAGCCGCGTCAAACGATCCGCCTCGACCTGCGCGAGCTTGACCCCGTTGTCCTTGGCCTGATGCACCAGATCGCGCGCGCGGGCGTCGCGCCGGGTCAGGTCGAGGTAGATTTCGAAGATGCCGGCGGGGTCCTGGCGCAAACGCGCCAGCACGGGGTGGAAGCCGTAGATCAGTTTTTCCGCGGCATGCCTGTCGGGGGACTTCTCGCTCATTTCTTCTTGGCGCCCGATCTCGACTTGGCGGATTTCTTCTCGGGCTCGCGCTTCTCGAATGCGCGCTGCATGTCGAGCGCGGAGCCTTCCTGCTCGACGAGACTGAAGTCGATCTTGCTGGTTTCGATATCGGCGCGCATCACCTTGATGCGCACGCGGTCGCCGAGACGATATCTTTTTCCGGTCCGCTCGCCGAGCATCATGTGCTTGGCCTGGTCGTAGTGGAAGTAGTCCTGGCCGAGTTCGGACACGTGGACCAGGCCTTCGATGAAGATGTCGTCGATCGCGACGAACATGCCGAAGCTGGTCACCGCGCTGACGGTGCCGTTGTACTCGTCGCCGATGCGGTCCTGCATGAAGTAGGTCTTCAGCCAGGCGTCGACGTCGCGCGTGGCGTCGTCGGCGCGTCGCTCGGTCATCGAACAGTGCGTGCCAATTTCCGCCAAGCCCTTGGCGGGCAGCTTCTCGCCGTTCAACACGGCCTTGATGCCGCGATGCACCAGCAGGTCCGGGTAGCGGCGGATCGGCGAGGTGAAGTGCGTATAGGCCTCGTAGGCCAGGCCGAAGTGGCCCTTGTTGTCCGGGCTGTAGACCGCCTGCCTGAGCGAACGCAGCATCACGGTCTGCAGCAGGCCATGGTCGGGACGATCCTTGATCTTTTCCAGCAGCGCGGCGTAATCCTTGGCGTGCGGCTTTTCGCCGCCGCCGAGATCGAGGCCGAATTCGGCGAGGAAGCCGCGCAGCGCAGCGAGCTTCTCCGGCGTCGGGCCTTCGTGGACGCGGAACAGCGCGGGCTGCTCGTTTTCGTGCAGGTAATCCGAGGCGCAGACGTTGGCCGCCAGCATGCATTCCTCGATGATGCGGTGCGCATCGTTGCGGATCACCGGCACGATGGCCTTGATCTTGCCCTGGTCGTCGAAAATGATCTGCGTCTCGGTCGAGCCGAAGTCGATCGCACCGCGCTTGGCGCGCGCCTTCAGCAGCACACGGAACAGTTTATCCAGCGCCTTCAGATGCGGCATCAGCGCGGCCTGCCTGGCGTCCGGTTTGGCGGCGCCGGAGAGCCAGTCCCACACCTGATTGTAGGTCAGCCGCGCGTGCGAGAAGATCACCGCCGGATAGAAGCGGTATTCCTTGATGTTTCCTGTGCTGGAGATCTGCATGTCGCACACCATGGCGAGGCGGTCGACTTCGGGATTGAGCGAACACAGGCCATTGGACAGCGCCTCGGGCAGCATCGGGATCACGCGGCGCGGGAAATACACCGAGTTGCCGCGGTTGTAGCCTTCGGTATCGAGCGCGTCGCGCGGCCGCACGTAATGGCTGACGTCGGCGATCGCGACGATCAGCCGGAAGCCGCTGCGTCCCTGCGGCTCGCAATACACCGCATCGTCGAAGTCGCGCGCAGTTTCGCCGTCGATGGTGACGAGCGGCAGGTGGCGGATGTCCTCGCGCCCGGCCATGTCCTTTTTCTGCACCGTCGCCGGCAGCTTGGCCGCCAGCGCCTCGACCTCGGGCGGAAACACATGCGGCAGATCGTGCTTGCGCAGTGCGATTTCGATTTCCATGCCGGGGCCGGTATAACTGCCGAGTACCTCGATGACGCGGCCCACCGCCTCGTTGTGCGCGCCCGGCTGGGTGACGATTTCCACCGTCACCACCTGGCCGGACTTCGCAGCGCCGGCGTTTTCGGCGGGGACGAGAATGTCCTGGTTGATGCGGCGGTTTTCCGGGATCAGGAAGCCGACGCCGCCCTCGAGGTAGTAGCGGCCGACGACGTGCGTGTTGACGTGTTCCAGCACCTCGACGATCTTGGCTTCGCGGCGGCCGCGCCGGTCGAGACCCGCCACCCGCACCAGCACCTTGTCGCCGTGCAGCACGCGGTGCATTTCCTTCGGCGACATATAAAGATCGTCGCCGCCCTCTTCCGGCACCACGAAGCCGAAGCCGTCCGGGTGGCCCTCGACCCGGCCCTTGATCAGGTCGAGCTTGTCCGGCAGGCACAGCTGGCGCTTGCGGTTGATCATCAGCTGGCCGTCGCGCTGCATCGCACCGAGGCGGCGCTGGAACAGCTCGAACTCGTCTTCGGTGATCTGCAGCTGTTCGGCAAAGGCTTCGGCGTCGACCGGACAGCCGGCCTCGGACAGCAATTGGAGGATGTATTCGCGGCTGGGCAGCGGCGATTCGTAGCGCTCGATTTCACGCTCGTAAAACGGATCGGCCAGGCGGATCGCCGGAATTTTGTGCTTGCTTGCGCGACTGCGTGATTTGTTCGTTGACAATTTAATCTCTGCTCTCTAGAATGCGCGCCTTATTGCCCGGATGGCGGAATTGGTAGACGCGCACGGTTCAGGTCCGTGTGCCGCAAGGTGTGGAGGTTCGAGTCCTCTTCCGGGCACCAGATGTTGCAAGCAAAAAGCCGACCTCGTGTCGGCTTTTTGCTTGGATAGGCCTTATTGTAGACATTAAGCCTCGTAAGGGTGACGACGTACGATCGTCTCCACCCGGTCCGGGCCGGTCGACACCACGTCCACCGGTACTTCGCATAGCGCCTCCATGCGCTTGAGGTAGGTTTGCGCCTTCTGCGGCAGCTTGTCGAACGCCTGCACCCCCACCGTGGTATCGCTCCATCCTGGCAGGTCTTCGTAGATCGGTTCGACCTGGGCAATCGATTCGGCGCCCACCGGCAGGATGTCGCAGGCCTCGCCGTCGATCTTGTAGCCCACGCACACCCGCACGGTTTCCAGCCCATCCAGCACGTCGAGCTTGGTCACGCACAGGCCGGACACGCCGTTGATCTGGATCGAACGCTTGAGCGCTGCGGCGTCGAACCAGCCGCAGCGGCGCGCCCGGCCGGTGGTGGCGCCGAATTCGTGGCCCTTCTCGCCGAGATACTGGCCGATGTTGTCGAACAGCTCGGTCGGGAACGGGCCGGAGCCGACGCGCGTGGTGTAGGCCTTGGTGATGCCGAGCACGTAATGCATCGCGGACGGGCCGACGCCGGAGCCGGTGGAGGCGCCGCCGGCGGTGCAGTTTGACGAGGTGACGAACGGATAGGTACCGTGGTCGATGTCGAGCAGCGTGCCCTGCGCGCCCTCGAACAGCAGGTTGCCGCCCGCCTTGTTGACTTCGTACAGGCTGCGCGGCACGTCGGCCACCATCGGCTTCAGGCGCTCGGCCATCGCCATCATGCTGTCGAGCGTATGGTTGAAATCGACCACATCGGTCTTGTAATAGTGCTTCAGCATGAAGTTGTGGTGGTCGAGCACTTCGCCCAGCTTGGCGGCGAAGCGCTCGCGGTGGAACATGTCCTGCAGGCGCAGCGCGCGGCGCGCCACCTTGTCTTCGTAGGCGGGGCCGATGCCGCGCCCGGTGGTGCCGATCTTGCCGGCGCCCTTGGCGATTTCGCGCGCCTGATCCAGCGCCACGTGATGCGGCATGATCAGCGGGCAGGCCTCGCTGAGCTTGAGCCGGCTGACGACGTCGACGCCGGCGGCGATCAGCATGTCCATTTCTTCCAGCAGCGCGTCGGGCGACAGCACGACGCCGTTGCCGATGTAGCAGGTGACGTTGTCGCGCAGGATGCCGGACGGAATCAGGTGCAGCACCGTCTTCTTGCCCGCCACCACCAGCGTGTGGCCGGCATTGTGGCCGCCCTGGAAGCGCACCACGCCCTGCGCGCGGTCGGTCAGCCAGTCGACGATCTTGCCCTTGCCTTCATCGCCCCACTGGGTGCCGATGACGACGACGTTTTTTGCTGCCATGGTGCAATCTCCCTAACTTATTTTGAGCCGGCAATGACCAGCTCGCGCAAATCCAGACTGAAACCGGTGGCCGGACGCGCCCGGCCGAAGACCCGACCCACCTCGTCGTAGCGCCCGCCCTGCGCGATCGCATGGCTGCGCCCGCCGGTGTAGGCGGCGAACACGACGCCGCTGTGGTAGCCGTAGCCGCGCAGCTCGGCAAGGTCGTAGGCAGCCTCGACGCGGGTCAGCGCCTGGTCGAGCGTCTCCAGCGTATCCAGCGCGGCGACGACCGCAGGCAATTGAGGCAGCCGTGCGCGCGCTTCGGCCAGCACGCCGCGGTCGCCATACAGCTGCGGCAGCGCGGCAAAGGCATCGCGCAGGCCGGCAGACAGGCCTGCGGTCAACACCGCCACAGCGCTGCTGTCCTTGGCCTGCAGCGCGCCGAACAGCTGGTGTTCGACCTCGCCCGACAGGCCCGCTTCCTGCGCCAGCGCCCGATAGACGCCGACGTGGCCGATATCGAGCTGCAGCGTCTTGACGCCGCACGCGGCCAGGCCCTGCAGCATCAGGGTGAGGATTTCGAGGTCGGCATCGGTCCCGGCTTCGCCGTACAGCTCGGCGCCGATCTGGATCGGTTCGCGCGAGCGGTGAAAACCGTCGGACTGGGTGTGCAGCACGCTGCCCGCGTAGCACAGGCGGTTGACCGGATTGGCGGCCAGCAGGTGGGCGTCGATGCGCGCCACCTGCGGCGTGATGTCGGCGCGCACGCCCATCAGCCGTCCGGTCAGCCGATCGACCAGCTTGAAGGTCTTGAGGTCGAGGTCGGCGCCGACACCGGTCAGCAGCGAATCGACGTATTCCATCAGCGGCGGCACCACCAGCTGGTAGCCGCGGCTGCGGAACAGGTCGAGCAGCGCGCGCCGCATGTCTTCCATGCGCCAGGCCTGCGGCGGCAGCACATCCTCGACGTTTTCAGGCAACAACCACGCAGTCATTTCAATTCAGCCACATCAACACAAAAAGGCCACCCAGCATCGAGGTGGCTCCGATAAAACGCAATTGGCCATCGCCTAGCTCCAGCATCCGGCGAAAGCCCTCGCGCCACAGTGCGGGCGCGGCAAACGGCAGGATACCCTCAATCACCAGCAACAGGCCGATTGCCCCCAGCCAGTCAGAACCGGTCATTGACCACCGGCAGCACGCGGATTCTTCATGTACTTGAAGAAATCGGCGCTGGGATCAAGCACCATCACGTCGCTCTTGTTCTTGAAGCTTTCGCGATAGGCCTGCATCGAACGGTAGAACGCATAGAACTCGGCGTTCTTTCCATATGCGTTGGCGTACACGGAGGAGGCTTTGGCATCGCCTTCACCCTTGACGCGCTGGGCATCACTGTAGGCTTCGGCAATGATCACCTCGCGCTGCTTGTCGGCATCTGCCTTGATCTTTTCTGCCTCGGCCGCACCGGTGGAACGCAGTTCGTTCGCCACCTGCTTGCGCTCGGCTTCCATCCGGCGGTAGACGTTTTCCGACACGGTCTCCGGCAGATCGACCCGCTTGATCCGCACGTCGACCACCTGCACGCCGATCTTGCGCGCGTCGCTGTCGGCCTTGGTGCGGATGATGTTCATGATTTCCTCGCGACGCCCCGACACCACTTCGTTGATGGTGCGCTTGCCGAACTCGGCACGCAGGCCGTCGTTGACCGTCTGGTTGAGGCGGATCTGCGCGCGCGTCTCGTCGCCGCCGACCGACACGTAGAACTGCCGCGCATCGATCACGCGCCACTTGATGAACGAATCCACCAGCACGTTCTTCTTTTCCGAAGTGATGAAGCGTTCGGGGTCGGACGAATCCAGCGTCAGGATGCGGGTATCGAAAAAGCGCACGTTCTGCACCAGCGGGAGCTTGAAATACAGGCCCGGCTTGGTTTTCACCGACACCACTTCACCCAGCTGGAACACCAGGGCGTTCTGCCGCTGGTCCACCGTGAACATGCTTGCGCTCAACACCACCAGCACGACCAGCAGACCGATCAGAAATACGCTGAGCTTGTTCATGGCCGGGCCTCCCGATCGCGGTTGCGTAAGGCGTCACGCGACCGCGTATCGCCCGGGACCGAGGCAGGCGCCGGCTGCGCCAGGAGGTCCGGCGCGCTGGCGTAGGGCTGGCTGACGATCTGCTGGAGTTTGTCGAGCGGCAGATACAGAAGGCTGTTGCCGCCTTTCTGGTCCACCAGAATCTTGCTGGTGTTGTTCATCACGGTTTGCATGGTGTCGAGATAGAGTCGCTGGCGCGTGACCTGCGGCGCCTTCTGGTATTCGGCCAAAATCTGCGTAAAACGGCTGGCCTCACCTTCGGCGTTCGCGATCACCGACAGCTTGTAGCCTTCTGCTTCTGCCTGCAGGCGCGAGGCCAGACCGCGGGCGCGCGGCACCACGTCGTTGAAATAGGCCTCGGCTTCGTTCTTCAGGCGCTCGCGGTCCTGGCCCGCCTTCACCGCGTCGTCGAACGCGGCCTGGACCTGCTCCGGGGGCTGGATGTTCTGCAGCGTCACCTGGCTGATGCTGATGCCGGTCTTGTGGCGGTCGTGGATGTCCTGCATCAGCTGCTTGGCGCGCGCGGCGATCTCGGCACGGCCTTCGTACAGCACGAAGTTCATTTTGTTCTTGCCGACGATTTCGCGCATCGCGGTTTCGGCGATCTGCAGCGCGCTGTCTTCCGGCGCGCGGTTGATGAACAGAAATTCGACCGGGTCCTTCAGGATGTACTGCACAGCAAACTGCAGGTCGATGATGTTCTCGTCGTCGGTCAGCATCAGCGACTCTTTCAGCACCTTGCTCTTGACGTTGTTGCGGTAGCCGATTTCGACGGTGCGGACCTGGTCGACGTTGACGATTTCGCGCGACTCGATCGGCCACGGAAAATGCCAGCGCGGGCCCGGCTCGGTGGTTTCGACATACTGACCAAAACGCAGCACTACCCCGCGCTGGCCGGTGTCGACGATGTAGAAGCCGCTCGCCACCCATACCAGCGCCAGCACGCCGGCGAGCAGGCCGACCAGATTCCCGCCGCCCGGGAAGCCCTCCGGGGAGAAACCGTCGCCGCCGCCGCTGCCGCCGGTGTTCTTTTTACCGAACAGGCCGTTGAGACGTTGATTGACGCGCCGCCAGAGCTCGTCGAGATCGGGGGGGCCACCGTTGGGATTACGGTTACCTTTATTGCCCCATTGCGGGTCGTTCCATGCCATAGCGTTATGTGGAGAAAACTGAAGGTTGGGGGGAGACTTCGCCCGGCGCGCCCACTTCGAGATGGGCCCGGCCGGTGTGCAGGATTTCTGACAGCGCCTCGCGTAAGAGTTCAAGTCCCGCGCCGGTTTGCGCGGAGACATACACGCTGTGCAGTTTACCATATTCGTCGCGCCCGACTCCCGGCGCAACGCCCGTCAAATCAAGCTTGTTGTAGACCCTGAGCTGCGGCACCGCGTCGGCGCCGATTTCGCGCAATACCCTGTCGACTGCCTCGATCTGCCGCTCGCGCGCGGGGCTGGACGCATCGATCACGTGCAGCAGCAAGTCGGCCTCGGTGGTGGCTTCCAGCGTGGCGCGGAAAGCGGCCACCAGGTCGTGCGGCAGGCGGGTGATGAAGCCGACGGTATCCGACAGCACCACTTCGCCCACCGATGGAAGATAGATCTTGCGCGTGGTGGTGTCGAGCGTGGCGAACAGCTGGTCGGCCGCGTAGGCGCCGGCATGCGTCAGGGCATTGAATAAAGTGGATTTTCCGGCGTTGGTATAGCCCACCAGTGCCACCGACAGCACCTGCTGGCGCGAGCGCGAACGCCGCTGGGTGCGCCGCTGCTTGCCCAGCCGGGCGAGCCGCTCGCGCAGCGCCTTGACCCGTACCCCCAGCAGCCGGCGGTCGGTTTCCAGCTGTTTTTCGCCCGGGCCGCGCATGCCGACGCCGCCGCGCTGGCGTTCGAGGTGGGTCCAGCCGCGCACCAGGCGAGTCGACAGATGCTGCAGTTGGGCCAGCTCGACCTGCAGCTTGCCCTCGGCGCTCTGCGCGCGGCGGGCGAAGATGTCCAGGATCAGGCTGGTGCGGTCGATCACCCGGCAATGCAGGCGGCGCTCCAGGTTGCGTTCCTGCGCGGGCGACAGCTCGTGGTTGAAGATGACGACGTCGGCTTCGGTGGCGAGAACCCGCGCAGCGATCTCGTCGGCCTTGCCGCTGCCGACGAACAGCGCGGCATCCGGCCGGCTGCGCTTGCCCGTCACCTCGCCCTGCACGTCCAGCCCGGCGCCCGACGCCAGCAGGCGCAACTCGGCCACGCTCTCGGCAATCTCGGGGTCGCCGAAATCGAGCGCCACCAGGATGACGCGCTCGCCGCCGGCGTGCCGGTCAAACAAGGGGGCGTCCCCGGTTCGCAGGCAATGACATCAGACAAAACAGGGATCGGTTCACGGACAGGTCGCTTGAAAACGGCTCCGCAGCATGCGGCCTTTCATTCTAGCCCAGGATCCTGTCGGGAATGACCGCAACGGCCACGCCGACCGCAACGGGGCGGGGTGATGGCTTACAGATCGACCGTACGCAGCCGCTCGGCCGCCTGCTCCGGGTTGATGGTGTTGACGAACAGCCCCGACCCCAGCTCGAAGCCGGTGGGAATAGAGGTGCGCGGGCAGATTTCCAGATGCCAGTGGTAGCTCGCGGCGTGAGCCTGCTGCTGGGCATCGTGCGGCACGGCGTGCAGAAAGAAGTTGTACTGCGCGCCGCCGATGACGGCATCGAGCCGCGCCATGGTGCGTTTCATCACCCGCGCCAGGTCGGCGAAGTCCTCCTCACGCACGTCGAGAAAGTCGGCCTGGTGGGTCAAGGGCAGGATGTGCACTTCCCACTCGTAGCGGCTGGCGAAGGGCTTGATGGCGATGAACTTCTCGCCGCGCTCGACCACGTACTGGCCGACGTTGATCTTGCGCCGCACCGCGCCCGAGGTGCGGTCGTAGATCGTCGCTTCGAAAGTCAGCGCCTCGTCGATCAGCGCGCAGAAGATGCAGTGATGGTGCTTGGCGTAGTGCGCGGCGCTGTTTTTTACCTCGGCGTCGACGTTTTCCGGCACCACCGGCATCGCGATTACCTGGCTGTGGGTATGCGGGATCGAGGCACCGGCGGCGGGGCCGAAATTTTTGAAAATCAGCACGTATTTCAGCCGCTCATCCGACTCGAACAGCTGCCGCATGCGCGTCTGATAGACGCCAAACAGTGCCGCCAGGTGCGATTCGGCCATTTCGTGGATGGCGATGCCGTGTTCATGGTGGTCGATGATGACCTCATGGCGGCCGTAGCCATCGATCGTCTGCTGCAGACCGAAGTTGAAATTGGACTGCTCGCGGTCGTCGCCCAGCACCGGATAGAGGTTCTCGACCATGCGTATCTGCCAGTCGCCGGTCTCCGGCCAGCTCAGGATCAGCGGCGGCGTCTTGTGCTCGTTGCCGCGGCAAAAAGGGCAGGTCTCGACGTGCTTGCGGGTGTCGCGCGGCGCCAGTTCCTCGGCCTTCTTCGGGCGCATGCTGCGCGCGGTGGCGACCAGCACCGACTCTGCGGGCACAATGGGGTTGATGCGGATTTCGCGGACGTCCTTCGAATCGTTCGGGCTGTCTGACATGGGGGGCTCCTCAGCTGGCAAGCATAGTGCAGGCTCGCCGCAGCCGCAGTTCAATCTGCTTATGCCCGCACTCGGGTTTTTTATCCCCGCCCGGACCAGGGCTTCCGTTGACGTGGCCGCGGCCGGCGTCGACAATGGTAATTCCTTGCTGTTTCCGGAGTACCCCCATGGACGACAAAGCCCTGCACGACGAGCAGCGCCTGATGCGCATGATGCGCAAGACCCTCACTTCCATCGTGCGCGACACCGCGCCGCGCGACGGCAACCCCAGCCCGCTGACCGAGGCGACCATCCTCGGCATCAAGGATTGCCTGGTGGTGATTTCCAGCCGCGAGACCGAACTGGCCCGGCTCACCGGCCGTACGCTCGACGAGCGTCCTCACTTCACCGACGAGACGCCCAACTCGCACGCGGTAAAAATCACCAGCATTCCCAAGAAGACGCACTGATGCATCGCATTCAGCGATGCATCGTTTAGAGACATCCCGATGCCGCAAGCCACCAGTTTGTTCACCGATGTCGAATCGAAGGTCGTCGGCACCTCGGCGGTGGTGATCTATGCGCCTTCAGGCAGGACGACCCGCAAGCGCTTCCCCGAAGGCGTGGTCGAGGTCTACGCCAGCGAGGACGAGGCCCGCGCGCACGCCGACCCGGAAAAGAGCCGCCACGCCGCCATTGCCAGCGGCCCGTCACGCTCTTCCGAAGGTTTCAAGCTGTTTTATCTGGTGCGCTGGCTGGACTGAGCGTGGTTGTTGCCGCTTCAGCGGCTTTACAACCACGGCCTGCCCCTAGCGGGTGGATGTTCAGTCGGCGCCGTGGACCTTGCGCCGCACCCGCTTCTTGCGCCGCATCCGCGTCGCCTCGCTCTCGGTGAGCGGGGCGCGCTTCTTGCCTTCGAACGGGTTCTTGCCGGTGTCTTCCTTGACCTGGATCCGCAGCGGCGTGCCCTGCAGTTTGAACGCCTTGCGGAAGCTGGCCTCCAGATAGCGCTTGTAGTCGTCGCGCAGGCCTTCCAGCGCGTTGCCGTGCAGGATGATGACCGGCGGATTCTTGCCGCCCTGGTGGGCGTAGCGCGGCTT
>JAKACL010000047.1 GCA_021821425.1 Pseudomonadota bacterium | reverse complement strand
CCCCGGTTGTTCGTCGCAGAAAGGCGCTTCCGCCTCCAACTACCTGACCTCGGTCGAGTCGATGTGCAAGACGCTCGACGTCAAGCTCACCGAAATCCCCGACTGGAACTGCTGCGGCGCCTCGATCGGCTATGCCGAAGCCGGCGAACTGCCGCGCCATGTGCTCAATGCGCGCAACTTCGCACTGTCCGAGCAGCATCTGCCGGGGCAGGAAATCGTCGCCACCTGCGCCGCCTGCTGGCTGGGTGCGCGCGAGACCCGCGAGCGCCTGACGCATTCCGACACGCTGATGTCCGATACGCGCGAAGCGCTCAAGGAAGCCGGCCTCACGATCAATGAGATGCCCAACATCCGCCACATGGTGGAAGTGCTGATCGAGGACCTCGGCTTCGACGAAATGGCAAAGCACGTCGTGCGTCCGCTCGAAGGCGTCAAGATCGCGGGCTACGTCGGCTGCCAGACCAACCGTCCGTTCGGCGTCGCCGGCGAATCCTTCGAGAACCCGGTCTACCTCGACAAGATGGTCGAAATGGTCGGCGCCGAGTCGATCCCGGAATACGAGCAGAAAGTCACCTGCTGCGGCGGCGCGCTGGCGTTCTCCGAACCGGAAAAGGCGCAGGCGCAGATCAAGGACATCGTCGAGTCGGCCTACGACCATGGCGCCGAAATGATCGTCACCCCGTGCCCGCTGTGCCAGGCCAACGTCGAGATCTACCAGGGCCAGATCAACAAGCGCTACGGCACCAAGTTCGACATCCCGGTGATGTACTACAGCCAGCTGATGGTCGTCGCCTACGGCGGCAGCGCCAAGGACGCCGCCCTCAACGGCCAGGTCATCAAGGCGCGCCGGTTGGAGGAAATCGCCGCCAAGCCGGTCAAGCGCTGAGCAGGGTTGGTCTCTCCCTGGCAGGGGCGCAGGCCCCTGTTTTCATTGGGCGAGCTGCACGCGCCGGGACGGTATGCTAGCGTTTTATTTTTTCGACGAGCCCGACATGAAAAAAGCCAAGGACCTCAACGAGCTGATCGATCTGGTGCAAGAAGCCGTGTACGAGGTCGACGAACTGCGCGCCTGCCTCGAACACGACGACGAGGAAGCCTCGATCTACACGCCTTACCTCGATACGCTCGACGCCACGCTGCGTGCGCTGCACGCATCAATGACCTCTGGACGCTACGGCGGCGTGGGAACGGGCGAGGACCTCGACTTCATGCCGCTGTTCAAGAAACATGAGCGCGACATTCCCTTCCGCGAGCTGTTGCGCGCCATCAACGCGACGCATCGCGAAGGCTATGAGAGCTGACCTGCCGTACTTGCGCCGAAGAGATACGGCATGAGCATACACAACCCGGTCAAACGGCTATTCATGACCCTGACCGAAGGCGTCTATGTGATCGGTGTGGGAGAAGGGGGCCTGGCCAATGCCTTTACCGCCACTTCCGTGATGCAGGCATCGATGCGACCGCCGTTGCTGGCGGTTGCGGTCAACCCCGAGAACGCGTCTTACCCCCTGATCGAGCAACGGGGCGTATTCACTGTCACGGTCCTGCAGCGCGATCAAAGCGCGCTGGCCGATTTTTTTGGCAACCACAGCGCGCGCGACGAAAACAAGCTGAGCCCCGTGCCCTGGCACGCAGCGCCGTCCGGCGCGCCGGTTCTCGATCAGGGGCTGGCCTATTTCGACTGCCGGGTGGTGTCGAAACATCCCGCCGGCGATCACGTGCTGATTCTGGCCGAGGTCACCGGCGGCGATTTTCTGCAACAACGTACGCGTCCGCTACGCTACGACGAGCTGGGGAATATGGACGGCAGCGACGAACTGCTACCGGACCACCTCGGCACATCCAGCGGGGCCCACGACGCGCATCGCGACGAGCAGGCGACACAGGACCGAAGCCCGCTACCAGACCGATAAGCGGGTCCAGCGGGCAGGGCGGTTAGCGTCGAGGGACGATTGCCCCCGGGCCTGCACCGGCCCGGCGAAATTACTGAATTAAATTACTGGATGGTGAGCTGGTTGTCGACGCGCACCACACCCTCGGTACCTTGGGCGATCTGCGTTGCGAGTTCCTTGGCCGCATCGTTCTGCACCGTGCCGGTCAGGGTCACCACACCCTGTTTGGTGTCGACCGAGATCTGCAGGCCCTTGAGGGTGTCATCGAGCAGGTATTTGCTCTTGATTGCAGCCGTGATCGTCGCGTCGTCGATGGCCTGGCCTGCCTGTTCGGCGCCGCGCTCAATCGAGTCGCCCATGTCGCTGGCCGGGCTGCGGGTGTCTCCGGCGGCATCTTCCATTCTCTCGCTGGTGCTCGGTTCGGTGGCCGCCGGCTCGGCAACCTCCGATTCGTCGGGCGTGCGGTCGCAGCCGGCGGCAAACAGGGCAAGACTGGAAACAAGCGTGATCGCGGCAATGCTGGATACGTTTTTCATGGGGCGCTCCTTGGCTGATGATGAAGAAACAGGGATCAAACGGCTGCGCAATGAACCTGGCACGCGACACGGCAAGCCGATCCGGCGTACCGTGGCCGTTTCCCGGTTACCGGGATATCGGCAACTCAAGTGCACTGTACGGGCCGCGCCGTCCTACGCGTATAGGCCAATTCCGCAGCGTCTTGTAGGACAAACGACAATGGCCGACGCCCGGCGGGCCCCCTGTAAGATGCACGCCTGTCTGTACAAGAGGCCGTTATCGGCCGCATGACGCGCCATGAAACACCCTCCGGACCCTGTCTGACATGCCTTTGACCCGACCGGCCAGTGGGCCCCGTGTCGCCGCCCCACAGCATGTCGCCGTCGTCGGTGCCGGCGTTGCCGGCGCTGCGGTTGCGCACGCGCTGGCGCAGCGCGGCGTAGCGGTCACAGTGCTGGAACGCGCCGCTGGCCCGGCACAGGCGGCGTCAGGCAATCCGGCGGCGGTATTCCGGCCGGTGATCTCGCGCCACGACAGCTGCGCCACGCGCCTGACGCGCGCGGCCTTCCTGCACGATCTGCGCCACTGGCCGGCGCTGGCGGGCATCGAATGGTCGCGCTGCGGCGTGCTCCACCTGGCGCGCGATGCCCAGGCCGCCGCGAAGCAGCAGCAGACGCTGGCAGGCCGGGCAACGCCGGCCGACTTTGCCCGCTGGGTGGATCTCGCCGAGGCGCGCGAACTGGCCAACTGGCCGGTCGCCGCCCCCGGCGTGTTTTATCCGACGGCAGGCTGGGTGGTGCCGGCCACGCTGTGCCGCGCCTGGCTCGACCATCCCGGGATCGAACTGAAAACCGGCTGCGCCGTCGCGCGCCTGCAGGCGCAGGCGCGCAGCTGGCAGGTACTGGCCGCCGACGGCGCGCTATTGGCCGAGGCCGATGCCGTGGTGCTCGCGAATGCGCGCGATGCGCTGGCGCTGGCGCCCGCCCAGCCCTGGCCGCTCAACACCGTGCGCGGCCAGATCACGCGCCTGCCGGACGGGTCGCTGCCGCAGATCGGACGGGTGATCGCACGCGAAGGCTATGTGGCGCCGGGCGCGGGCCAGCTTCTGGTCGGCGCGACCTACGAGCACGGCGATGACGACACCGCGCCGCGCGCGGCGAGCGACCGGGCCAACCTGCTGCGTCTGGAAAGCATCCTGCCCGGGGCCAGCGCGCAGCTGGCTAACGCCGTGGTGAGCGGGCGTGCCTCGCTGCGCGCGACGCTGCCGGACCGGCTGCCGATCGTCGGCGCGGTCGATGGCCAGGCTGGACTCTTTGTGGCGGCGGGCTACGCTTCGCGCGGCGTGGTGTGGGCAGGTCTGCTGGGAGAGGCCCTGGCCGACCGGATGACCGGGCAGCCGGTGGCGCTCGAGCCGGACGTGATGCGGGCGATCGCGCCGGGGCGTTTCAGGCGCGGATGCGTGTGAAGACGCCCTAGGCGGCGGTGAGCGGTTTGCCCTTGTGCGCGGCGACCGCGAGGCCTTCCTGGTCGTACAGGCTGCCGTTGCTGGTGGCACTGTGCAGCAGCACGTTGAGGGCCTGCCGGGTGGAGTTCAGCCGCAGCTCGATCAGTGCGCCGATACGCTGGTTGAGCGTCCGGGCGGTCGTTTCGAGTTCGCGCAGCTGCTGCCATTGCGCGCGGTGCTCGGCCTGGCCGACCTGCCCCAGCCAGGCGGTCATGCCGGCATGGTCGAACGGCAGTCCTGCCGCCTGCAGGCCGGCATGACGGATTTGCGCATAATCGTTCACGCTTTGCAGCTGGGTCAGCTTGGCAGAGCTGATCCGCGCCAGCCGGTCGGTATCGCCGTCGACCAGCGCCTGTTCTTCCTCCCGCATGATGTCGACCAGCGCCTGCCAGGCGGCGAGTTCCAGCTTCAATCGCGCCAGCAGGGTCTGCGACGGATCAGCGGACGACATGCAGCATGTCCTTCACCGACTCGATCAGGCCGGCGGCAATGTTCTCGGGCTTGATGGTGTATTCGCCGTTGGCGATGGCGGCCTTGATGCTTTCCACTCGGGCCTGGTCGACGACCGGAATCGCCGCAAGCTGGGCTTCCAGTTTCCGCAGGTCGGCGACGCGCGCGCTCAGGCTGACGTCGGTCTGACCGGGGCCGGCGTCCGCGCGGGTGCGCGCGCTGGCATTCGCGTCCGCCTGCGGCTGGGCAGGGCGGGTGCCGGCGGCGGCCGTTGGCGAGGGGGGCTTCGGGCCAGGGTCGATTTTCATGGCGGCGTCCTGTGTCGGGTCGGGTGGTACGGCTACGGAGGGTTTCAACTTACACCAGTAACGTCCGTTTTTGAACCGTACTGAAGTGTCGCCCTTAAAAGGCTACCACGACCTGCTGTCCGTCGTGCGCCACGCCGCTGACCACGTGCCCGGAACGGGTTTTCACTCGGACCTGGTCGCCGCGGCCGGCATTGGCCAGCGCCTGGCCGTGGCTCTGGACGGAGAATCCGGGGCCGGTCAGCACCAGGCGGGTGACCTGGCCCTGCTGCACCGCCAGCGGCGCGCGCAGGATTGCGCCGCGCAGCGGGGCGCCTGCGGCCAGGCCGGACACCGTGCGGTAGCCCAGCATCGCGTCGGCATCGGCCACGATGTCGGCCGGCAGGCTGCCGAGGTCGCCCTCGCGCAACGCGAGGTCGGCGGCGGTCAGGACGTGATTGGCGGGCAACGCCTGGCGGGTCACCACGTAGCGGCCCGCCACCCGCACCTGGGCGGGCAGGTAGACCGTCCATGGGTTCGGCGCCAGACAGCGCACCCCGACGGTGATCTTGCCGGTACCGCGGCTGCCGGCGGGCTGGAAGGCATCGAGCGCGGAGCACGCCGGCAGCGTGCTGCGCGGCGGCGTGACCTCGATCGTCACCTTGCCCGGCAGGCCGACAGTCTGCATCTTCAGGAAGCGCTCGGCATGGGCCTGCAGCGCGGCCGGGTCCTGCGGGCCCGCCGCGTGGGCGGCGCCGGCCAGGCACAGGCACAGCGCGGCCAGCCAACGTGGATGGAAACGTCCGCGTGCGCGGGAGGGGGCTGCGGTCATCGGGGGACTCCTTGGCTCGACTGCTCACTGCGCCATTGTAGGAAGCCGTCTCCCATCCTAAACGCCGAAATGAACGGGCTTTTGGTCTCTTATCGTGCGATTGAATGGACAGGGGCGTGTCTAGGATGCAGTCATCGCAAAAAGGCCTTGCGGCAGAAACGAGAGATGACCATGTTGAACCGGCTGGATGAGATGCTGAATTTCCACACCCAGGCGCTGCGCGTACGCGACCAGCGCCAGCAGGTGCTGGCGTCCAATATCGCCAACGCCGACACGCCGCATTACAAGGCGCGCGACCTCGATTTCAATGCTGCACTGCAAAGCGCGCTCAAGGGCAGCGGAACCGGCACGCCGGCCGCAGGTAGCGTCCGGCTGGCCGCTACCGCGCCGGGCCATCTGTCGGGCTCGCCCGGCCTGGCTTCCGAAGCGGGTCTGCTGTACCGCACGCCGGCGCAGGGCAGCGTCGACGGCAATACCGTGGATGTCGATGCCGAACGGGCCGCCATGGCCGAAAACACCGTTCATTACGAATTCAACCTGACCCGGCTCAGCCAGCAGATCAAGGGTCTGCTCTCGGCCATCCAGGGCTAGCAAGGAGATCACGCATGTCTTTGTTCAATATCTTCGACGTAGCCGGCTCGGCGATGAACGCCCAGTCGCAGCGGCTCAATACGGTAGCAAGCAATCTGGCCAACGCGGACAGCGCCACCAGCGCCAACGGCCAGCCCTACAAGGCCAAGCAGGTGGTGTTTGCCGCCGTGCCGGTGGGCCAGGCCGGCGCCACCGGCGTCAACGTCGCCCAGGTGATCGAGGATCCCTCGCCGATGAAAGTGGTGTTCGACCCGAAAAATCCGCTCGCCGATGAAAAGGGCTACGTCACCATGCCCAACGTCAATGTGGTGGAGGAAATGGTCAACATGATTTCCGCCTCGCGCTCGTATCAGTCCAACGTGGAAATGTTGAATACAACCAAGACCCTGCTGCTCAAGACCCTGAACCTGGGTCAGTAGCGCGGCGGCAGGTAGAGACCGAGGTCAGGAGAACACGCCATGAGTACCGTACAAGAAACCAGCAACGTCAGCAGCCTGTTCGGCGCGTCGAGAAACGCCAGCGACAGCACCCAGGCAACGCAGGACCGCTTCCTCAGCCTGCTGGTCGCGCAGATGAAGAACCAGGATCCGCTGAACCCGCTCGACAACGCCCAGGTGACCAGCCAGATGGCCCAGCTGTCCACCGTGCAGGGCATCGAGAACATGAACAACAGCCTGCAGGCGCTGGCCGCCAGCCTGGGCGCCAACCAGATGGCGCAGGCCGCCAACCTGATCGGGCGCGGCGTGCTGGTGCCGGGCGACACCATCCGCCCGGCCGAATTCGAGGACGTCATCGGATTCGAGTTGTCGCGTCCGGCCGACTCGGTGAAGGTCGACATTTTCGACGCTGCCGGGGGCCTGGTGCGCAGCCTCAACCTCGGGGCGCGCGAAGACGGCGTCAACGTACTGGCATGGGATGGCCTGACCAACAGCGGCACCGCCGCGCCGGATGGTCAGTATCGCTTCAAGGTCGAGGCCATCCAGGGCGGCCAGCCGCTCAGCAGCGCCGCGCTGCATCTGGGGCTGGTCAGCAGTGTTTCGCAGGGCAGCCAGGGCGTTCAGCTCAATCTGCTGGGCGACGAGCAGGTGAGTTATGCCGATATCCGGCAGATTTTTTGAACAGGTCAGCGTGAACCCACGGGTCAAGCGGTAGCAATCACCACAAGGAGCAGAACATGAGTTTTCAGCAAGGCTTGAGCGGCCTCAACGCCGCCGCAAAGAACCTCGACGTCATCGGCAACAACGTCGCCAACTCGAGCACGGTCGGATTCAAGCAGTCGCAGGCCCAGTTCGCCGACGTCTACGCCAACTCCCTCACCGGCGCCGGCGGCTCCAGCGTCGGCATCGGCGTCAAGCTGGCGCAGGTGGCGCAGCAGTTCACCCAGGGCAACGTCACGTCGACCAACAACCCGCTCGACCTGGCCATCAACGGCGGCGGCTTCTTCCGCATGGAAAACAACGGCGAGGTGACCTACCAGCGCAACGGCCAGTTTCAGCTCGATCGCGCGGGCTTCATCGTCAACCCGACCGGCGCCCGGCTGACCGGCTTTGCGGCCGGCCCGGGCGGCACGCTGCTGGCCGGCGCCCCGACGCCGCTGAGCATCGACACCGCCGACCTGGCGCCGCAGATCACCAGTACGCTGGATGCGGTGCTGAACCTGGATTCCGGCAGCGCCGTGCCGGCCACCGCACCGTTCGACCTGACCAACCCGGCCACCTTCAACAGTTCGACCGCCGTGGCGGTCTACGACAGCCTGGGCAATGAGCAGACCCTGCAGACCTTTTATGTGAAGACCGCCAACCCCGGCGAGTGGCAGGTCTATGCGGCCAGCGACGGCACCCAGGTGGGGGCGGGCGCGATTGCCACCCTCAACTTCAACACCAATGGCGCGCTGACCACCGCAATGCCGCTGGCCGCCGTCGCGATCCCGGCGACCGCAAGCGGCGCCACCGGCCCGTCCGTCGTGATCGACTTTTCCGGCACCACCCAGTTCGGCTCGTCGTTCAGCGTCAACGCGCTGACCCAGAACGGCTATGCCTCGGGCCGCCTGTCCGGCTTCAGCATCGATGCCGACGGGATGATCCTGGGCCGTTATTCCAACGGCGAATCGGCGTTGCTGGGCCAGGTGGTGCTGGCCAACTTTGCCAACCCCAATGGCCTGCAGCAACTGGGCAACAACATGTGGGCCGAGACGTCGGCCTCGGGCAATCCGCTGGTTGGCGTGCCGAGCACGGGCAGCCTCGGTGTGCTGCAGTCGTCGGCAGTGGAGGATTCCAACGTCGACCTCACCGCCGAACTGGTCAATCTGATCACCGCCCAGCGGGTGTACCAGGCCAACGCGCAGACCATCAAGGCGCAGGATGCCGTGCTGCAGACGCTGGTCAACCTGCGTTGATCGCTTGACGCGATAGGAGGCATTTATGGACCGTCTCATCTACACCGCCATGACCGGCGCGAAGCAGATCCTGGAACAGCAGGCGACGACTTCGCACAACCTGGCGAACGCCACCACCACCGGCTTTCGCGCGCAGGTCGACCAGTTTCGCGCGGTGCAGGTGCAGGGCGCGATCCTGCCGACGCGCGCTTTCGTCGTCGACTCCACCACCGGCAGCGACTTTCGCAGCGGCACCATCCAGCACACCGGACGCGAGCTCGACGTGGCGGTGCAGGGCGATGGCTGGATTGCGGTGCGGGCGGCCGACGGCAGCGAGGCCTACACCCGCAACGGCAGCCTCAAGGTGGACGAGAACGGCATCCTGCAGACGCACGACGGCCTGCGGGTGCAGGGTGACGGCGGCGAACTGGCGCTGCCGCCCGGACGCAACATCGCCATGGCCCGCGACGGCACCATTTCGCTGGTACCGGACGGCTCCGACGCCACCGGCCTGACCGCCATCGGACGCCTGAAACTGGTCAACCCGCCCGCCGCCGACCTGGTGCGCGGCGACGATGGCCTGTTCCGCACCAAGGCCGGCACCCCGGCGCCGCTCGATCCCAACGTGACGCTGATCAGCGGCGCGCTGGAGTCCTCCAACGTCAACGTGGTCGACGAGATGGTCAACATGATTTCGCTGGCGCGCCAGTTCGACATGCAGATGAAGATGCTGGAGCACGCCGAAAACAATGACAACAAGGCCGCCCAGCTGCTGAGCATGAATTGAAATGCATTTTATCCACGAAGCACGCGAAACAAGCCTGATTTCATTTCGTGGCCTTCGTGACTTTCGTGGACAAGAAACTGTTTTATTAAAGGAGCCGACATGATTCGCTCACTATGGATTGCCAAGACCGGTCTGGATGCGCAGCAAACGCAGATGGACGTGATCTCCAACAACCTCGCCAACGTCAGCACCACCGGCTTCAAGCGCGCGCGTGCGGTATTCGAGGACCTGCTATACCAGACCATCCGCCAGCCGGGCGCGCAGTCGTCCGAACAGACGCAGCTGCCGTCCGGACTGCAGCTGGGCACCGGCGTGAAGCCGGTCGCCACCGAGCGCGTCTTCACCCAGGGCAACCTGCAGCAGACGGGCAACGCCAAGGATGTGGCGATCCAGGGCAACGGCTTCTTCCAGGTGCTGATGCCCGACGGCACCACGACCTACACGCGCAGCGGGTCCTTCCAGGTCGACGCCAATGGCCAGCTGGTCACTTCCAGCGGTTACGCGGTGCAGCCGGCGATCACGATTCCGCCCGACACGCAGACGCTGACCATCGCGCGCGACGGCACGGTCTCGGTGCAGCAGGCCGGCTCCGCCACCCCGGTGACGGTGGGCACGCTGCAGCTGGCGATGTTCGTCAACCCGGCCGGCCTGCAGAGCCTGGGCGAGAACCTCTACGGCGAAACCGCATCGTCCGGCACGCCGAGTTCCAACGCGCCGGGGAGCAACGGCGCCGGCCTCCTGAACCAGGGCTACGTCGAAACCTCGAACGTCAATGTGGTGGAGGAGCTGGTCAACATGATCCAGACCCAGCGCGCGTACGAGATCAACAGCAAGGCGATCCAGACATCCGACCAGATGCTGCAGCGCCTGACCCAGCTGTGAGACCTGCCATGAACACGCGCACATTCGGATTGCTGATTGCGCTGCTGGGCCTGGCGGGCTGCGGCACCACGCCGTCGACCATCGTCGAGCACCCCACCACGGCGCGTCCGCAGGCGCAGCCTGTGCAGGCCGCCGGCAACGGCGCCATCTATCAGTCCGCCGCCTATCGCCCGCTGTTCGAAGACCGGCGTGCACGCCACGTCGGCGACGTGCTGACCATCGTCATCAGCGAAAACACCCGGGCCGGCAAGCAGGCTTCGTCCAATGCCTCGAAGACCAGCGAAGTCGATTCGTCGATCGGCGCCATCGCCGGTCTGCCGCTGAAATCCTTCCAGGGCCTGGGGATCAACGCCGACGCGTCCACCAGTTACGACGACAAGTCGGCGCTCAATTCCAGCAACACCTTCACCGGGAACATCACCGTGACCGTCGTCGAGGTGCTGCCCAATGGCAACCTGATCGTGGCCGGCGAAAAGCAGGTCGCGCTCGACAAGGGCACCGAGTACATCCGGCTGTCCGGCGTGGTCCAGCCCGACACCATCCAGGCCGGCAACACCGTGCTGTCCTCCAAGGTCGCCGACGCGCGCATCGAATACCGCACCAGCGCCAAGTTCGACACGGCCGAAATCATGGGCTGGCTGGGCCGCTTCTTCCTCAGTTTCATACCGCTATAAGGTGGGCATCATGAACATCCTGCATCTGCCCGTACTGATCGCCCTGTCCGCCGTGCTGGCACTGAGCGGAACGGCGCACGCCGAGCGCATCAAGGACATCGCCTCGATCCAGGGCGTGCGCGTCAACCAGCTGGTCGGCTACGGGCTGGTGGTGGGCCTCGACGGCACCGGCGACCAGACCACGCAGACGCCGTTCACCACCCAGAGCATCGCCAACATGCTGATGCAGATGGGCGTCAACCTGCCGCCCGGCATCAACATGCAGCTGAAGAACGTGGCCGCCGTGATGGTGACCGCCGAGTTGCCGGCCTTCGCCCAGGCGGGGCAGGGCATCGACATTACCGTGTCGTCGATCGGCAATGCCAAGAGCCTGCGCGGCGGCACCCTGGTGATGACGCCGCTGAAAGGCGCCGATGGCCTGGTCTACGCGATGGGCCAGGGCAACCTGGTGGTCGGCGGCGCCGGCGCCGCGGCCAACGGCAGCCAGACGCAGATCAACCACCTTGCCGTCGGCCGCGTTCCGGCCGGCGCCACGGTCGAGCGCACGGTCGTCACCGCGCTCGGCGAAACCGGCAGCATCAATCTGGAACTGCGGCTGACCGACTTCACCACCGCCAGCCGCGTGGTCGACGCGGTCAACACCGCGTTCGGACAGGGCACGGCGCAAGCCCTCAACGGCCGCGTGATCCAGGTGAAAACCCCGGTCGGCGAAAGCGCGCGGGTCGCCTTTCTCGGTCGCATCGAAAGCCTCGACGTCAGCCCGGCGCAGGCGATGGCCAAGGTCATCATCAACGCGCGCACCGGGTCGGTGGTGATGAACCAGGCGGTCATGCTCGACCCCAGCGCGGTGTCGCACGGCAACCTCACCGTCGTCATCAACACCGAGCCGCTGGTCAGCCAGCCGGCGCCGTTCTCGCGCGGCGAAACCGTGGTGACCCAGCAATCGCAGATCGAAATCCGCCAGCAGCCGGGCGAGGTCATGCTGCTGAAGGGCAGCGCGTCGCTGGCCGATGTGGTCAAGGCGCTCAATTCCATCGGCGCCACCCCGCAGGACCTGCTGGCGATCCTGCAGGCGCTGAAAGCTTCCGGCGCGTTGCGTGCCGAGCTGGAGGTGATCTGAATGAGTATCGGCGGCGCCGACCTCACCTCCAAGTTCGCGCTCGACGTTCAGGGCGTCAACCAGCTCAGGCTCGACGCCAAAAATTCTTCGCCCGAGGCGCTGAAGCAGGCGGCGCAGCAGTTCGAGGCGGTGTTCATGAACATGCTGATGAAAAGCATGCGCGAGGCGACGCCGCAGGACGGCATGTTCGACAGCGAGCAGACCCGCATGTACACCTCGATGCTCGACCAGCAGCTTTCGCAGCGCATGGCCAGCCGCGGGATCGGGCTGGCCGAAGTGATGGTGCGCCAGCTGTCCGGCGCGATGAACGGCATACCGCCAGGCGTGAACGCGCCGCCGATCGCCGACCTCGGTGCGCGCGGCCTGCCGCTGAATCCGCCGGAGGTGCCCCGCGCCCTGCCGCTCGCTCCGACGCCGGTCCAGCCTGCACCTGCCGCCGCGCCCGCTGCCGCCGCCCGCACGGGCAACGCCCCTGCTCATGTCGAGGCCTTTGTGCAGCGCCTGTTGCCGCACGCCCAGGCCGCCAGCGCCGCCACCGGCATTCCCGCGCGCTTCATGCTGGGCCAGGCTGCGCTCGAGACCGGCTGGGGCAAATCCGAGATTCGCGGCGCCGACGGCAAGAACAGCCACAACCTGTTCGGCATCAAGGCCGGTGCAGGCTGGAAAGGGCAGACGGTCGATATCGTCACCACCGAATACGTCAACGGCAAGCCGCAGAAACAGGTGGACACCTTCCGTGCCTACGATTCCTACGCCGATGCCTTCCGCGACTACGGCAACCTGCTGCGCAACAGCGCGCGCTACCAGAACGTGATCGCCCAGGGCCAGGACGCTGCCGGCTTTGCCCAGGGGCTGCAGCGGGCCGGCTATGCCACCGACCCGAAATACGCGCAGAAGCTGATGAGCATCATCGGGCAATTCGACCAGGCTTGAGCCGGTGGGCTTAAGAAACCGGTGAAGCCACCGATTCAGTCATTGAGTGCCTGATTTCCCTTTCTCGAACCTAACCGTGCACAGCTAGATGGCTACCAACATTCTCAGTATCGGACAGAGCGCACTGGCAGCCGCACAGGTGGGGCTCAGCACGACCGGCCACAATATCGCGAATGCCGCCACCCCGGGCTACAACCGTCAGGTCGTGGTGCAGGGCGCCGCCCAGCCGCAGAACTACGGTTTGGGGTTCATGGGCCAGGGCACCGAGGTCACCACGATCAAGCGCATCTACAGCGAGTTTCTCGGTAGCCAGGTGCGCACCGCCCAATCCACCAAAAGCGGGCTCGACAGCTACGCCGCCGAGATCCGCCAGATCGACAACCTGTTGGGCGACCCGCTTTCCGGCCTGTCGCCCGCGCTGCAGGGTTTTTTCAGCGGCATGCAGGAGATGGCGTCCAACCCGTCTTCGATTCCGGCGCGCCAGGCAGCCCTGTCGGCCGGCGAGTCGCTGACCGCACGCTTCCAGAGCCTGGCCGGCCGCCTGCGGGACATCGAGCAGGGGATCAACAGCCAGATCACGTCGAGCGTCAACGTCATCAATGCCTATGCCACGCAGATCGGCGCGCTGAACGAGGCCATCGGCCGCGCCCAGGGCGGCAGCGGCCAGCCCGCCAACGATCTGCTCGATCAGCGCGACCAGCTGATCATGGATCTCAACAAGGAAATCAAGGCCACCACCGTCAAGCAGGGCGACGGCAGCGTCAACGTATTCATCGGCAACGGCCAGCCGCTGGTGGTCGGTGCCAAAACCTTCGGACTCACCACCGCCGTTCTGCCCAGCGACCCCAGCCGGATCGAGGTCGCCTACCAGACCTCGTCGGGGCCCGTCATCGTCGGCGACGGCAGCCTGACCGGGGGCAAGCTCGGCGGTCTAGTCGCCTTTCGCAGCCA
>JAKACL010000046.1 GCA_021821425.1 Pseudomonadota bacterium | reverse complement strand
GCGAGATCGCACTGAAGGCCGGGCTGCATTACGTCTACACCGGCAACGTGCACGACCCCGCCGGCGGCACCACGTCCTGCCCGGATTGCCACACGCCGCTGATCGTGCGCGACTGGTATCGCATCGACGATTACAGGCTCACGCCCGACGGCCATTGTCCGCAGTGTGGCAGCGCCATCGCCGGGCGCTTCGGCGTGTTCAACCATCCTTTCGGTAACCGTCGCATTCCGATTGCGCTGCACCGCGAAAGCCGGGCATGAGCACGTCGACCCTGACGCACATTCCGGCCGGCCCGGTCACCCTCGAGGGCATGCTGGAGATTCCCGATCGCGCCGTCGGCCTGGTGCTGTTCGCCCACGGCAGCGGCTCGTCGCGCCATTCGCCGCGCAACAATTTCGTCGCCGGCGCATTGCGCGCGGCCGGTGTCGGCACGCTGCTGATGGACCTGCTGACGCCCGAGGAGGACGCAGATTATTCGCGCCGCTTCGACATCGGCCTGCTGACCCGAAGACTGCTCGACGCCGCGCGCTGGGTGGGCGCGCAGGCGGCGACGAAATCACTGCCGCTCGGTTTCTTCGGCGCCAGCACCGGCGCTGCCGCTGCGCTCGAAGCCGCCGCGGCGCTGGGCGATGCGACGCGCGCCGTTGTATCCCGCGGCGGCCGGCCGGATCTCGCGAGCGCGCAGGCGCTGGCGCGGGTGACCGCGCCGACGCTGCTGCTGGTCGGCGGCTACGACGACGGCGTGATCGATCTTAACCAGCAGGCTTTCGACGCGCTGCGCTGCGAGAAGGAGCTCGTCATCGTGCCGGGTGCGACGCATCTGTTCGAGGAGCCCGGCACGCTGGAAGCAGTGGCGAGCCGGGCTGCGGGGTGGTTCGCGGCCTACCTGCCTGCCGTGTCCGTTTGAGAAAACCCCGGATCCTTGCCCGTCATTGCATACATGGACGCAATGACGATGCAGAGAGCCAGCGCGCGTGGCATGATGAAGCGCATGCCCGCCGATCAAGCCAACGTCATCTTCGTCGCCCATAGCCTCACCAAGGTCTACCGCATGGGCGAGGTCGAAGTGCACGCGCTGCGCGGCATCGACCTCACACTCTATCGCGGCGAACTGGTGGTGCTGCTCGGTCCCTCCGGCAGCGGCAAGTCGACGCTTCTGAACATCCTCGGCGGGCTCGACGCGCCGAGCGGCGGCGAGGTGCGCTACCTCGACCATGCGCTCACCGGCGCCAGCGAGACCGAGCTCACGCGCTTCCGCCGCGAGCACGTCGGCTTCGTGTTCCAGTTCTACAACCTGATTCCCAGCCTCACCGCACGCGAGAACGTTGCCGCGGTGACCGAGATCTCGTCCTCGCCGATGCGGCCGGAAGATGCGCTGGCGCTGGTGGGGCTGGGCAGCCGCCTCGACCATTTTCCGGCGCAGCTCTCGGGCGGCGAGCAGCAGCGGGTTGCGATCGCGCGTGCGGTGGCCAAGAATCCGGCGGTGCTGCTGTGCGACGAGCCGACCGGCGCGCTCGATTCGGCCACCGGCGTGGTGGTGCTGGAGGTGCTGGAAAAGGTCAACCGTGAACTCGGCACGCTGACCGTGCTGATCACCCACAACGCCGGCATCGCGGCCATGGCCGACCGCGTGATCCGGCTGTCCGACGGCCAGATCGCCGACATCCACGCCAACACCGAAAAGAAGCGGGCACAGGAGTTGAGCTGGTAAGGCCATGCGCGCGCTCGACCGCAAACTCTTTCGCGACCTGTGGCACCTGCGCGGCCAGGTGCTGGCGATTGCCGCGGTGATCATGGGCGGCATCGCCACGCTGGTGATGTCGCTGTCCACCTACGAGTCGCTGACCGTGACGCGCGATCGCTTCTACAGCGAGTATCGCTTTGCCGAGGTGTTCGCCAGCCTCAAGCGCGCGCCGGAACCCGTGGCCGAGCGGCTTGCCGCGCTGCCCGGGGTGGAGCGCGTGGAGACCCGGGTGCGGGCCGGGGTCAAGCTCGAGGTGGCGGGCTTTACCGACCCCATCACCGGCCTCCTGCTGTCGCTGCCGGACCAGGGTGAGCCGCTGCTCAACGCGCTGCACCTGCGGCGCGGCCGCATGGTGCAGCCGTGGAGCGCGGACGAGGTGGTGCTGTCCGACACCTTTGCCGATGCGCACGGGTTCCAGCCGGGCGACACGCTTGCCGCGATCATCAACGGCAAGCGCAAGCAACTCACCGTGGTGGGGGTCGCGGTGTCGCCGGAATACGTCTACCAGATCGCGCCCGGCTCGATGTTTCCCGATTTCAAGCGCTACGGCGTGCTGTGGATGGGCCGCAATGCGCTGGCCGCCGCCTACGACATGGAGGGCGCGTTCAACCAGGCGAGCCTGACGCTGGCGCGCGACGCCGTCGAGGCGGACGTGATCGATCGCGTCGACGCCGTGCTGGCAAGCTACGGCGGCACCGGCGCCTACGGGCGCACGGACCAGTTCTCCAACCGCTTTCTCTCCGAGGAGCTGAAGCAGTTGCAGACCATGGCCACGGTGTTTCCGGCCATCTTCCTCGGCGTCGCCGCCTTCCTGCTCAACGTGGTGCTGAGCCGGCTGATCGCACTGCAGCGCGACCAGATCGCCATCCTCAAGGCTTTCGGCTATCCCTACCTGGCGATCGGTGTGCACTACGTCAAGCTGGTGCTGCTGATGGCGGTGCTGGGCGTGGCGGGCGGCGTGGCGCTCGGCGCCTGGTTCGGCCAGGGCTTGTCCAACGTGTACATGGAAACGACGTTCCGCTTTCCCTACCTCGACTACGGGCTCAATGCCGGCGTGATCGGGGTCGCCCTCGGCGTCACTGCGCTGGCGGCGGTCAGCGGCACGCTGTTTTCGGTGGCGCGCGCGGTGCGGTTGCCGGCGGCCGAGGGCATGCGCCCGGAAATGCCGGAGACCTACCGCACCACGCTGGTCGAGCGCATCGGCCTGCAGCGCTGGTTCGCCGCGCCGACGCGGATGATCCTGCGCCACATCGAGCGGCACCCGCTGAAGTCGCTGCTGACCGTGCTCGGCATCGCCTGCGCCTGTGCGCTGATGATGGTGGGCAACTACCAGCGCGGCGCGATCGATTTCATCGTCGACGTGCAGTTCAAGCATGCCGCGCGCGAGGACCTGGCGCTGTCCTTCATCGAACCGACCTCCGGCCGCGCGCTGCATGAGCTGGCGGCGCTGCCCGGTGTCGATTATGTGGAAGGGTTTCGCGACGTGCCGGCGGTCCTGCGCTTCGGGCCCTACCAGCACCGCGCCGCGGTCTTCGGCATCCAGCCGGAGGGGCGGCTGCATCGCTCGCTCGATCGCAATCTGCAGCCGGTGGCGGTGCCGCCGGGCGGCGTGGTGCTGACCGACCACCTGGCGAACGAAATCCTGCACGTGAAGCCGGGCGACCTACTGACGGTGGAGGTGCTCGAAGGCCGCCGCCCGGTGCTGCAGGTGCCGGTGCTCGGCATCACCAAGCAGTTTCTCGGCGTCTCGGCCTACATGCAGCAGGATTCGCTGAATGCGCTGATGCGCGAGGGCAGCACGGTGTCGGGTGCGTATCTCGCGGTGCAGCCGGGCATGGAAACCGAACTCTACGCCCGGCTGCACGAACGCCCGCGCGTGCTCGGCATGGTCGCTAACAAGGCCGCGATCCAGAGCTTCTACGCCACCATCGGCGAGTTCATCCTGTTCTACAACCTGATCGCCACGCTGCTCGCCGGCGCGATCGGCTTCGGCGTCGTCTACAACAGCGCGCGCATCGCGCTGTCGGAACGCGGCCGCGAACTCGCCAGCTTGCGCGTGCTGGGCTTCACCCGCGGCGAGATCGCCTATATCCTGCTGGGAGAGCTGGCGCTGCTGACACTGGCGGCAATTCCGGTCGGCTTCGTGGTCGGCATCGGGCTGATCGGCATTCTGGTGATGGCGTTCCAGAACGAGCTCTACCGGCTGCCGCTGATTCTGACGGCGGAAAATTACGCGATGGGGGCGGCGGTGGTCGTCGTGTCCGCGCTGCTTTCCGGCCTGCTGATGTGGGCGCGGCTGGGCCGGCTCGACCTGGTGGCCGTACTCAAGACACGCGAATAAACAGGGCAAGCATGCAAACACGCGCAAAAATCGGAATCCTGGCGACGGCCGTCGTCGTGGCGGCCGGCATCGCGTTTGGCCTGATGCCGCGCGCCGTCCCGGTCGACCTGGCCGAGGTGACGCGCGCACCGCTCGCGGTGACGGTGGAAGAGGAAGGCAAGACCCGCGTCATCGAGCGCTATCAGGTGACCGCGCCGGTGGCCGGCTACGCGCGACGCAGCGCGCTCAAGGCGGGCGATGCGGTCGCGGCCGGGCAGGTGCTGGCGGTGATCGAGCCGGCGCGCGCGGCGGCGCTCGATCCGCGCACCCGCGCGCAGGCCCGGGCGCAGGCGAGCGCCGCGCAGGCGGCGGTGGCAGTGGCCGAACAGAATGCGGCTGCCGCCACGGCCGCTACGCAGCTTGCGCAGCAGGAACGCAGCCGTGCCGAAACGCTGCGGGCCTCGAATTTCATTTCCGCGCAGGCGCTGGATAGCGCGCGCAGCGCGGAGACCCGTGCCCGTGCCGTGCAGCAGTCCGCGCTGCATTCGGTCAGGGTGGCGCGCTTCGAGCTCGACACGGCGCGTGCGGCCGTTGCCAGCAGCGATCGCCTGCAGGGCGGCGGCGCGGCCGACGTGCTGCAGGTGCGCGCACCGGTGGCCGCGCGCGTGTTGAAACTGATGCAGGAAAGCGAGGGCGCGGTGACGGCCGGCCAGCCATTGCTCGAAATCGGCAACCCCGACAGCCTCGAAGTCGAGGTCGAGGTGCTTTCCACTCACGCGGTGAAAATCGCGGCCGGCTCGAAAGTCATCCTCGACCGATGGGGTGGCGATAAGGCTATCGAAGGCAGGGTGCGGGTGGTCGAGCCGAGCGGCTTCACCAAGATTTCGGCGCTCGGGGTCGAGGAGCAGCGGGTGCGCGTGATCGTCGACTTCGCCGCGCCGCGCGAGGCCTGGCAGGCGCTGGGCGACGGCTATCGGGTGGAAGCCCGCTTCGTGCTGTGGGAGGCCGACGACGTGCTGCAGTTGCCGACCAGCGCGCTGTTCCGCCATGGCGACGGCTGGGCCGTGTTCACGGTGGACGGCGGGCGCGCCCGCCTGACGCCGGTCGAGGCGGGCCAGCGCGCCGGGCTGGCTACACAGGTGCTGTCGGGGCTTGCGGCCGGAACCCGCGTGGTCAGCCACCCCGACGACAAGATTGCCGACGGTACGCGGGTGAAGCCGCGCTAAAGGACTGGCGAGGTCTGTTTCAGGATGGCCTCGACTTCGCTGTCGTCGACTTGGGGAAAGTCCGCATAAAACTGTCCCACCGCCTGAAAGTGCGGCGGCGTCTCAAGGCACACCACCTCGTCCGCATACTCCTGGATTCTTTCCAGCGTTTCCGGGGGCGCCACCGGCACCGCGCAGATCAGGCGCGCCGGCCTTTTTGCCTGCAGCGCGTGCAGCGCGGAAATCATGGTCGCGCCGGTGGCCAGGCCGTCGTCTACCACAATCACAATGCGTCCCGCCGGATCGATCGGCGGCCGCAGAGGCGTGTAGCGCGCGCGCCGCTGGCGGATGGTTTCCAGTTGCGCCTGCTTCTCCTGCTTGAGGTAGGCGGCGGTTCCGCCGGCCGCTTCGGCGTGGTCCGCCAGATAGATCCAGCCCGATTCGTCGATCGACCCGATCGCGAATTCCGGATTGAAGGGCGCGCGCAGCTTGCGCACCAGCACCACGTCGAGCTCGCCGTCCAGCGCCCGGGCCAAGCGCTGCCCCATCGGCACGGCGCCGCGCGGGATCGCGAGGATCAGCGGATGCTGGCCTTTGCAGGCTTTCAAGGCTTCGGCGAGCCGGTCGGCGGCCTCGCGACGATTGGCGAATGGCATGGCGATCCTTGTTGCACTGAATATCTTCATAGTAGACGCGGCGGCGGGTTTGCAGAGGCAGCATCCATCGCATCGGTGCGACCCATCCGCATGCGCCATCGGCAGCATGAACACGCGGGCAGAGCAGCGCTAAACTGAGGTTCTCGCATCGACGGGTGTGCAGCGCGCGCCCGGCAGAAAGGAAGCACGCCATGACAGTCGTAAACCTGCATCTGTGGATCAACGGCCAGCGTACCCTGTCGCAGGGCAGCCGCATGGCCGACGTATTCAACCCGGCCAGCGGCGAGGTGATCCGCCGCGTGCCGCTGGCGAGCCGGCGCGACATCGATGCCGCGGTGATGGCGGCGCGGGCCGCGTTTCCCGCCTGGCGCGAGACCACGCCCCTGCGCCGCGCGCGCATCCTCATCCGCTTTTGCGAACTGATGGAACAGCATCGCGACGAACTCGCGCGGCTGGCCTCGGAAGAACACGGCAAGACCGTGCTCGACGCCGTCGGCTCGGTGCAGCGCGGCATCGAGGTGATCGAATTCGCCTGCGGCGTGCCGCATCTGCTGAAAGGCGAACACGCCGAGAACGTCGGCCGCGGCGTCGACTGCCATTCGCTGCTGCAGCCGGTGGGCGTGTGCGCCGGCATCACGCCGTTCAATTTCCCCGCCATGGTGCCGCTGTGGATGTTTCCGGTCGCCATCGCCTGCGGCAACGCCTTCGTGCTCAAGCCCTCGGAAAAAGTGCCCTCCTGCAGCCTGCGCATGGCCGAGCTGTTCAAGGACGCAGGCCTGCCCGACGGCGTCTTCAATGTCGTGCCCGGCGACAAAGAGGCGGTCGAGGCGCTGCTCGAGCATCCCGACGTCGGCGCCATTTCCTTTGTCGGGTCCACCCCGGTGGCCCGGCACATTTACGAAACCGCCGCCCGCAACGGCAAGCGCGTGCAGGCGCTGGGCGGCGCCAAGAACCATGCCGTGGTGATGCCCGACGCCGACATGGCATTCGCCGCCGATGCGCTGGTCGGCGCGGCCTACGGCTCCGCCGGTGAACGCTGCATGGCGATTTCCACCGTGGTGGCGGTGGGCGAGGCGGGCGATCGCCTGCTGCCGCTGCTGCGCGAGCGGGCGGCGCAGATCCGGGTCGGGCGCGGCGACACCACGGACGTCGGCATGGGCCCGGTGATTTCACAGGCGCATCGCAAGCGCATCCTTGTGCTGATCGGCAGCGGGGTCGAGCAGGGCGCCGAACTGGTGCTCGACGGACGCGGCATCGACGTCGCCGGCGGCGAGCGCGGCTTTTTCATCGGCCCCACCCTGTTCGACCGCGTGACGCCGGACATGGACATCTACCGCGAAGAGATTTTCGGCCCGGTGCTGATCGTGTTGCGGGCCGACAGCTACGAAGCGGCCGTCCAACTGATCAACGCCAACCCCTACGGCAACGGCACTGCGATTTTCACCGGCTCCGGCCACTGGGCGCGCCGCTTCGAAAACGAGATCGACGTCGGCATGGTCGGCGTCAACGTGCCGATCCCGGTGCCCATGGCCTTCTTCTCCTTTGGCGGCTGGAAAGCCTCGCTGTTCGGCGACCTCCACATGCATGGCATGGAAGGCGTGGCCTTCTACACGCGCACCAAGGTCGTCACCCGCCGCTGGCCGGCGCCGGCCGAGCACACAGGCAGCTCGCTGACCATGCCCACCCTGGGCTGAAGCGCCTGTCCCGGGCGGCTGCAAGGCTGGCGCATCGGTTACACTCGAATCCACGCAAGTCCTGCAGCATTCTCCGGTCGCGACCGCGCGGCCGGATCGAAACGATCCATGACAACGACACGAGCACACCCCAGGCATGACCTCAGCTGAAACACGCCCCTGTCCTTTCTGCCAACTGGACCCGCACCGCATCGTCGCCGAAGAAGACCTCGCCGTCGCCTACCGCGACGGTTTTCCCGTCTCGCTCGGCCACACCGTCATCATTCCGCGCCGCCACTTCGCCACCCTGTTCGAAGCCACCGAGGTCGAGTATCTGGCGCTGTTCCGCATGCTGGCGCAGGCCAGGGACATCCTCGATCGCCATCACCAGCCCGACGGCTACAACATCGGCATCAACCACGGCCAGGCCGGCGGGCAGAGCGTGCCCCACCTGCACATCCACCTGATTCCGCGTTATCGCGGCGACAAGGAAGACGCGCGCGGCGGCGTGCGCTGGGTGCTGCCGGACAAGGCGAAATATTGGGCGTGAACGTCGGAAATCGCCTGGCAACGATTCCCGGATTGCCATTGTAAGGCTGCCAGTCGAGCGTTGCAGGGGTCGTGCGAGCGTGCCGGGTTACGCTTTCCTGCGGCGGTCGAAGCCGGGTACGCGCTGACGGATGAGGCCGCCCATCAAGGTGTGCAGGTTATTGTTGCGTGCGCTGCGTCTGAGGCTATAAAGCCAACCACGCATGAATACTCTCAAAGGATGCATCCCGGTTCTCCTTGGTCGTTAGTAGTTGTACGGGGGTGCCAAATCGGCATTGCTGCAATAGCAAGGAATGCGCCACGTTGAATTTTTTATTATGAATCAATTGGTTAAAGCATCGATGCGCCCCCAAGTGCTGAGTCTATTGTGCGTCATGTAAGAAAATCCGACGCTTTCGGACCATTCTGCGCAGTGTCCCGCTCACAGCGCATCGGCGCGAACGCCCGTTCGCCTGCGCTTGGTCTGAACGGCGCATCTCGGAATGCGTATCCCTAACGGCGGCATGGCAGCGAAACGAATCGCTCCTGGCCAGGTTCATCATTTCTGGTTTAATCTAAACATGTTCATTTTCATGGTCTAACATGGGTCTACGGCATTGAATTTGAAGCCATGGGTCCTGACGAGGACCGCTACCCAAGAAATTATGAATAGGATGGGTCGTTTTAGTATCTTTACTGCTGGTCAGACCTGCCTGAACATCGATTGCCAGTGCTGTTTCGCATACGAAGGACGCGCACTCGTATTTTTGTGACCCTGAGGAGACCTGAGCCCATGATTTCCAGCAACCCCTTCGCCGAACTTGCCGCCGTCATCCCGCCGACTGCCATGCAGGCATACGTCGTGCTGATGTTCATTCTGGTGGTGGCCGGGACGATACTCGACATGCTTCACAAGAAAAGCGCCCAGTACTTTTTCGAGAACGCCCGGAAGGCCAAAAAGAACGCGACGCGTACGCTGGGCGCAGGTGAAAAAAGCGCGCTGGCCTTGAAGACCGTCGCCAACGAGGTGCTGACCTCGGGCGAATTCGCCAATCCGAAGCGCCGCATTTCGCACCTCTTCACCATGTACGGCTTCGTCATTTTCGTCGTCACCACGGCGATACTGATCTTTGCCTATCCGACCCCGGAAGATCCGGCACCGGCCATCCTGCCGCTGCTTTGGCACCTGGGTGCGGCCATGCTGTGCCTGGGGGGGTACTGGTTCTGGTTCAGCATCCGGGTCGACGTCGCCTCCGAGGGCGTCAAGTGGTATCAGCTGAACGGGCGCGGCGATCTTTTCATCGTCGGCCTGCTTGGCATGGCCACCTTCGCGCTGCTCTGGTCTTTCACCCTGGGGGTCGGCACGCTGAACATGCTGTTCTTCGTATTGTTCGTCGCCTTCAGCACCCTGCTCTTCGGCTCGGTGTACTGGTCCAAATTCGCGCACATGTTCTTCAAGCCTGCGGCCGCTTTCCAGAAGCGCGTCATCAAGGCGGATGGGTCGAGAGAAAACATGCCCGCCATCTACGATTTGTCGGATCCCGACGTGCAGGCGAGGTTTCCCGATATCCCGACCTACATGGGCGCCAGCCCGCCCAACATGGGACTGGGCATCAAGCGTGAAGCGCCCAACCATTTTTAATCGCCCGATCCATCCACCAGAATCGAGAGGAACACCATGCCTACCTTTGTGTACATGACGCGTTGCGATGGCTGCGGACACTGCGTTGACATCTGCCCGTCAGACATCATGCATATCGATAAAGTCACGCGGCGCGCCTACAACATCGAGCCGAACATGTGCTGGGAGTGCTACTCGTGCGTCAAGGCCTGCCCGCATGACGCGATCGACGTGCGCGGTTACGCCGACTTCGCCCCGCTGGGCCATTCGGTGCGCGTTCGCCGCGACGAGGAAAAAGGCGTCATTGCCTGGCGCATCAAGTTCCGCAACGGCGAGAAGGACATGGAACTGCTGGCGCCGATCACGACCAAGCCCTGGGGCAAGCATATTCCGCAACTCTCCGACGTGCCCGCGCCGAGCCAGGCGATGCGCGACAGCCAGTTGCTGTTCAACGAACCCAAATACATTCGCATGGACGAAGGCGATCTGCATACGCTGGAATCGAGCGGTCTCGTGATGAAAGAGGGGGTGTACTACTGATGGCTTACAACACGATTGTCGAAGACAACATCGATGTCCTCGTCGTAGGCGCGGGACTGGGCGGCACGGGTGCTGCGTGGGAAGCCCGCTACTGGGGGCAGGACAAGAAGATCGTCATCGCCGAAAAGGCCAACATCGACCGTTCGGGTGCGGTGGCTCAGGGCCTCTACGCGATCAACTGCTACATGGGCACGCGTTGGGGCGAGAACAAGCCTGAAGATCACGTGCGATACGCGCGGATGGACCTGATGGGAATGGTGCGCGAGGACCTGCTGTTCGATATGGCGCGTCACGTCGACTCCGCCGTCCACCAGTTCGAGGAGTGGGGCCTGCCGCTGATGCGCAACCCCAAGACCGGCGCCTATCAGCGCGAGGGGCGTTGGCAGATCATGATTCATGGCGAGTCCTATAAGCCGATCGTCGCCGAGGCCGCCAAGAAATCCGCCGACAAGGTCTTCAACCGGATCTGCGTCACCCATCTGCTGATGGACGACGCCAAGGAGAATCGCGTGGCCGGTGCGGTCGGCTTTAACGTCCGTACCGGCGATTACCATGTCTTCAAGTCGAAGACGGTCATCGTCGGCGCAGGCGGCGCTTCCAACATCTTCAAGCCGCGCTCGGTGGGCGAAGGTGCGGGTCGGGTCTGGTATGCGCCATGGTCGTCGGGCTCAGCCTATGGCCTGATGATCCAGGCGGGCGCAAAAATGACCCAGATGGAAAACCGTATCGTGCTGGCGCGATTCAAGGACGGTTACGGTCCGGTGGGGGCCTATTTCCTGCACCTGAAGACCTACACGCAGAACTGCAATGGCGAAGAGTACGAGTCGAAGTGGTTCCCGGCGCTGACTGAAATGGTCGGCAAGGAATACCTGGATACCGAAGGGCAGCATCTGTCCCACAAACCGATTCCGACCTGTCTGCGCAATCACGCTTTCATCTCCGAGGTGAATGCCGGTCGCGGTCCTATCCACATGGTGACGATGGAGGCCTTCCAGGATCCGCACCTTGAAGAGATCGGCTGGCATAACTTCCTCGGCATGACCGTGGGTCAGGCCGTGCTGTGGGCGGCGACCGATGTCAACCCGAAGTATGAGAACCCCGAGCTGACCACCTCCGAGCCGTATGTGATGGGCTCGCACGCGACCGGTTGCGGCGCCTGGTGTTCAGGCCCGGAGGACGTTTCCCCTCCCGAGTACTACTGGGGCTACAACCGCATGACCACGGTCGAAGGCCTGTTCGGCGCGGGCGACGCCGTCGGCGGCACGCCGCACGCGTTCTCGTCGGGCTCGTTCACCGAAGGCCGTCTGGCCGCCAAGGCGGCATGCAAGTACATCGACGACGGCAAGGCCGAGGGCATCCATGTTTCCGACGAGCAGATCGAGCGCCGCCGGAAAGAGATCTACAAGCCGATGGAGCATTACAGGGTCTACCGCAACGAAATCACGGCAGGCAGCGTCAACCCGCATTACATCAATCCCAGGCAGGGCCTCGACCGGCTGCAGAAATTAATGGACGAATACTGCGCCGGGGCGACGGTCAACTACATGACCAACGACAAACTGCTGCAAATCGGCCTGAAAAAACTCAAGATCATGGAAGAAGACCTTGAGAAACTCGCCGCCGAGGACATCCATGAGCTGCTGCGCGCCTGGGAACTGAAGCATCGCCATCTCACTTCCGAAGCGGTGATGCAACACACGCTGTTCCGCAAGGAAACCCGCTGGCCCGGTTACTACTACCGGGGGGATGCGATGAAGCTCGACGATGTTAACTGGCACGTCCTCACCGTATCGCGCCGCGATCCCGTGACCGGCGAATACACCATGGAAAAGGCCCCGTGCTACCACCTGGTCGACAAGGGCGGGTAGACGGCCGCCCGGGCGGCGCGTCTGCTGTGCGCCGCCGGCCGCTAAGACCCGCATGTTTCCTGCGCTTAATTTTCAACGACCTAACAGGAATGATCCATGAGCAGTTCAGTCGTTCAGGCCACACCCGAAACTTCCATGAACATCATCGACCACACCGACGAGGCGATACTGGCGCTCGCCCACCCGATGTGGAATGACCTGATCAAATACTCCAACCTGGGGCAATACGGAAAATTCATCCGCAAGTTCTCCTACGACCTGCTGCTCGGCCTCAACGAAGTCGAAGTCGGCAAACAGTTCGCCAACAGCGAACTGACCCGAAGCCTGCGCAAGGAATGGGATTACCTGGGCATCATCCGCAGAGGGCAGCATGTCACGGTGCTGTACCGGGTCCGAAGCACGAAGCGGGAAGGGGAATGGCTCGGTCGGCTGGTGCTGGGCTATGAACAGGGCGAGGTGCGCATCTTTGCCGCCTCCATTTTCTGAACCGTCGGGATACCCATGAAAGCCATCATCGAAGCCAACAAATATGTCGAACTGACCTACAAGGTCATCGACCAGAAAACGCGCCAGGTGCTGACGCAGGTCGAGTTTCCCCTGGGCTATGTGCATGGCGTCAACGAGATCCTGTCGCCCCAGGTCATGGACGCGCTGGCAGGCAAAGCCGCGGGCGAGGTCATCGAGGTCCCCATCGACTGCAACGATATCTATGGCCCCCGCGATGAAGCCCTGGTGGTCATCGAAGCTATCGAAAACGTCCCCGAGGCCTACCGTGAAGTCGGCACCGCCATCCTGATGGAAAACGACAATGGTCAAACCAGGAGTTTTCTGGTGACCCGGGTGGACAAAAAAACCGTGACGATAGACGGCAATAACCCGCTGTGCGGCCGGCAAGTGATTTTCAAGCTCGAGATCCTGATGGTGCGTGATGCCACAGCCGAAGAAATCCAGTACGGCGGCAAGGTGGAAGCGGCCCCCGACCTGGACAACTGTCGCGCCGTGCCCGTTTGAATGATTTGCAAACTGCCTGACACGGTGTTTCCCAGCCCCCACTTTCCAATGAGACGAGGTCAACCATGAGCGAACCCACCAAAATCAAACGCCCAGTCCCGGAAGGCAAATCACGCTTTGTGACAACCCGTCAAAAAGCGCCGAACGAGAAGGGTTACGTCGGGTACGACACCATCTGGGAACCCTTCCATAAAGTGGTCCAATACACCACGCCCAAGAAGCCGTAAATCCGACGGCCACGCGAACCTGTCTGGCCGGGCGGCCATGTGTTACATCAGCCAGGCCGTATCAAGCAAACGTGGTGATCACGTAGGCGACTCCGCCGAAAACGACGTGCGATTTCCGACGCGTCCGAGCCAATAAGCAGACGTGAAAAAGGCCCGCATCGCTGCGGGCCTTTCATATTTTTCCCTCAATTCGGGCGCCTTGCATTGTTGTCAGGATTAAATCTCTGTTCAAGATCAGTTTGTGCACATCCCTGAATAAGTCGGTGCACTTCAGTCTCATGGGCATATCTAGAAAAATGGAGTTGAGCTCATCAATAGTGGTTTCCTTGGACAGAAAAATTAGGTGCCCATAAACAGGTGACTCCCGCGTAATTACCTTCTGTCGGGGCCTGTCCGATATTTTGTGTAAACGGGGTTTCGTTCACAGCGGAGGAAGCCGCTCCTCGAACTGGATGGTAAATCGGGTGAGTGCGGCTTTCCAATCCCGGATCGGCATGGTCCAT
>JAKACL010000045.1 GCA_021821425.1 Pseudomonadota bacterium | reverse complement strand
ATGCCGTGCACTTCATAGCCCTTGCCCAGCAGGAATTCGGCAAGGTAGGCGCCGTCCTGGCCGGTGACGCCGGTGATGAGGGCTTTTTTGGTCATGATTTTGTCGTTGTGATAAATCGGAGGCGGCACAGTGGATCAACTGGTTACGCCGGGATTGCCGATGATGCGCTGCCTGTTTTCGGGCGACATTGCCTTGAGCATGTCGCGCGAGAATGCATCCTGGATTTGGTAGGCCTTGGCGTCGTCGGCCTGGATGCTGGAAATCCTGAACAGCAGGCCGTCGGGGATTTTTCCGGTGAGGCCGTATTTCAGTTGCTGCAGCTTCCATTTCAAGCCACTGACAGCCACCGTGTCGCCCACAGTCGTCCAGTAGGTGATGGGTTCGATGCGCGGTCCCTGGGTTGCGACCAGACGCTTGACAGGAATGCTGCCCGCATCCGTTTCAAAGGTGCCGACGGTGGGTGTCTTGAGAATCTGGAATCCCTGGGCGGGATAGCAGACTTCGGGCTTGTGTACCGCCATGTTGTCTGACTGGTCGCCGCCGTAGGCGATCGACAGCATGATGCGTTCGTTGCGCGAATTGACGTAGGTGCGGGTCAGCGTCTGGCTATAGATTTTGTTGATCAGCGCTTCCTGCTCGGGGTTGGCGATCAGGGGGGTGATGGTTTCGTCGATTTTCCAGTCGCCGAATGTTTTGGGGATCAGCGTTTCCAGGTCGATCCTGGGGCCGGCGTCCGCCATCTTGGCGCTGGGTTTGAGCGCCAGCGCCATGCCTGCTGCGGCAAGCATGCAGACGCCGATCACGAGGTGTTTGAAGCTGATGCGTTTCATGAACTGCTTTCAGTCGTCGGGACGCAGATGTTGACCGGATTCAGTTGCATGCGCATGACATCAGGCCTGCGCCCGCGCGCGGTCGGGGAAGAAAAAGCCCAGCACCCCGTCCAGCGCAAACAAAAACAGCAGACCAATGACGAACAGCATGATGCCGGCAAAGTCGTGCAGGAAACCCTGTCCCGCTTCGTCGCCCAGGTGGTAGGTCACCAGGATCAGGACCATGACGCGCACGATGTTGGCGGCGAAGGCAATCGGCAGAATGGCGGCCATGATGATGAGGTTGCGCGCGAGACTGGTGCGCTGCATCAGGTACAGATACAACAACCCCATGGCCGACAGGCTGAACATGGAGTGCAGGCCGGAGCAGGCGTCGGCCACCAGCAGCTGGTATTGCCCCACGGTGAGCGTGACGCCGCTGCGCGCGATGGGATACCCCGCCATATAGAGCACCTGCTCGGCGATCACCGAGATGTATTGCTTGAGCGGTCCGGTGGCGGCATCGACCACGAAGCCCGGCAACGGGATCATGAACAGCAGGAAGAACAGCGCAAACCACAAGGCGCGCGCAGCGCGCATGCCCAGGGTAACGAGCAGCGCGCCGAGAATGACCGGAATCTGCGAGCCGACTTCCATCAACAGGATGTCCTGCGAGCGTCCCAACGCGTAGGCCAGCAGGCCGACGATCAGCAGTGTCCAGCCGGTTGCCGCCTCGACGCGCGTGGGTGCGCTGGCGTCGGCCGTGAATACGGCACGGTTTTGCCAGACGAGGAACAGGGTGACCACCAGCACGATGGGCCCGTGGGCCTGTTCCTCCGAGTTCCAGATTCCGTGCGCCAGCATCCAGTAGGTGGGCACGTACAGCGCCAGCAAGCCAAGCACGATCGGCCACCAGAGCCCAAGGGGTGCTGCGGTGCCGGGCAGCGCGGAGGGATGCGGGGCAAGCATGCTCATGGCATCACCCCAGGACGACGGCGCCCACAATCTGCGCGCCGGTGTGCGTGATTTTTTCCTTCAGTTCGGTCAGCGCGGCCAGGCGGCTGACGTTGCGGCGGGTGGCGATCAACATGCCGCCGGCGCGCGCTGCGACCAATTGAAAGTCCGAACTGAGCTGTGCCGGGGCGACGTCGAGCAATATGATGTCGTAGCTGGTTTCCAGCCCGGACAGCAGCGCGCCAAAGCTTGGGCGCACCAGCAGTTCGGCCGGGTTGGGCGGCGGCGATCCGGCGGACAGCACGGCCAGGGTCGGAAACGGCTTGACGGTATGGACCTGCACCGAAGGCACGCGTTCGGCCAGGATGTCGGACAGCCCCATGCCGTTGCCCAGGCTGAAAATTTCATGCTGATGCGGCTGCCGCATGTTGGCGTCGATCAGCAGCACCTTGCGCCCCATCTGTGCGAACAGCACGGCCAGGTTGGCAGCCAGATAGCTCGCGCCTTCGTCTGCGCGCGCGCTGCCGATTGCCAGCGTTTTGCGGCCCTCGTTGAACCAGCGCAGCAGCAGTTCCGAGCGCACCGAACGCAGTGCCTCGGCCTCCTTGCTGTAGGGTGCGGTGGCGGCAGTGAGTTCGGGGCTGAGGCCTGCCTCGGCAGCGGGAATATAGGGGAATGCAAACTGGTGCGACAGCGCTTGCCGGATGTCGGCCTCGGTCACCAGGCCGAGTTTTTGCGCGGCCTCGCCAAAACGCAAATTCTGCTCCTGTTGCAGTTGGAGCACGCGCTCCATGTCCTGCGGCCTGAGCTTGCCGGCATCCAGCAACAACTTGCCGATATGGGAGTCGGCGCGAATGCTGGTGGCCGCTTCGGCAATGCTGCCCTGCTCGCTGGCACGGTGGGGTGAATTCATATTATTAACCTCGGCTTATGCGGTAGGGTGTACGTCAAGCCATCGCGGTACGGTTGCGATGAAACAGGCGGCGCATGGTCTCGAACAGGCTGCCGTTTTTCGACACTTCGGCCAGCACCGGAATCTCCAGCCCACCCACGATGTCCTGGCCGGAACGCACGCGCCGGTCCAGCAATTCGATCAGGAATCCCAGGCTTACGCCCAGCAGGGTGCCAAAAAACACCGCCAGCAGCAGGTTGAACGTCACGCGCGGCCGGGATGCCTGGGTGGGTGCGACGGCCGGGTTCAGCACCGCGATGTCGGTCTGCGTGGATTGCGCTTCCATGCGGCTCTGGCCGTAGCGCTGCAGGGCGGAATCGTAGATGCGCTGGGCGTTTTCGAGATCGCGCGCCAGCAGGGTGGCTTCTTCGCGCTGCTGCTTCAGTTCGAGCACTTTGCCTTTTTGCCGCTCGAATGCGCCTGACAGCTCGTTGAAGCGCTGGCGTGCCGCGCCGGCAGTGGCGCCGATGCCGCGCGACGCAGTGCTGAGCTCATTGGCAAGCTTGAGCTTGTAGGTGTTCACCTCGGCCTGCAGACGAATCAGGTCGGGATGGCTCGCACCCACGCGCTTGGCCATTTCGGCCAGCTTGCCTTCGCCCTGCGCCACTTGCGACTTCAGGCTTTGCACCACGGGGTTGTTGATGACTTCAGGCAGGCTGCCGCTGTCGCGCGTGCGCGAGCTGGCATCGTACGACGCCGACTGTGCGGCCACCATTTGCGCGGCCAGATCGGCCATGCGGCGGGTTTCGACGTCGAGCCGCTCTTCGGATTCGACGATGCCGTTGTCGCGCTGATAGGCGGTGAGCTTTTGCTGCGCCTGATCGACTTTCTCGCGCAGCTGGACGATCTGCTGGTCGAACCAGGTGGCCGTCAGCCTGGCCGGCGCCACGCGCAGGTCGAGGCTGGTTTCGATATAGGCCTTGGTGAAGGCGTTGGCGACAATCGCGGCAAAGCGCGGATCGGAACCGCTGAATTCGACCGAGATGATGCTGGATTCGCGCGAGGGCTCGACGCTCAGCTTCTGCAGCAGCAGATCGGCCAGCCACTGCTCGATCGTGCCTTCGCCCTTTGTTGCCTCCATGAACTGTTGACGGGTGGCCGGGTTCTCAGCCAGCTTCAGATCGCGCACCACACGATTGGCGACCTGGCTGCTTTTGATGATGTCGATCTGCGTGGCCAGGTAGCCAGGGAACATCTGCGACGGCAGCATCTGGCCGGTGATGGGGTCCTTGCTCTTGGAATCGACGATCAGCGTGGTGGTCGCCGTGTATTCCTTGGGCAGCAGCAGGCTCACCGCTGCGGTGACGGCAACGGTGAACAGCAGCACGCCGAGGATGATCCGCTTGCGCGCATTCAGAATCAGCAGGAATTGGGTGAAGTTCATGGCAGGCGTCCCTTAAAACAGGCTTTCCTTGACGTAGACCACATCGTCTTTTTTCAGCAGATCGGCCAGTTCGGTGTCCAGCTCCTGCATGCCGCCTTTGGCGTCGCGGCGCAGAATCCGGATGCCTTTCTGGGTGCCGCGCGCGGTCACGCCGCCGCCCATCGACAGGGCCTGCACCACGCTCATGTTCTGTTCCAGACGGAACGCGCCGGGACGCTGCACTTCGCCGTAGATGTAGAACATCGGCTGGCGCGCCACGTTGACGATGTCGCCGTCCTGTATCAGGACGTTGCTGGCTTCGCCGCCTGGCTTGAACAGCGCGACCACATCGATATCGCGGTATTCGGTCTTGCCGTCGCGCGTGCGCACCAGGGTGACGGTGTCGGCGCCGTCGGCGATGATGCCGCCGGCCAGCGCCAGCGCATCGGAGACGCGGCTGACTTTTTCCAGCACGAATTTGCCCGGCCGGTTGACCCGCCCCAGCACCGAAATCTGCTGGCTGCGGTATTGCAGCACGTTGAGCGTGACGAAGGGTTCGAGGATGAAACCGCCCTTGCTCAGGCGCTGCGCGATTTCGGCTTCGCCCTCGGCGGGCGTGGCGCCGGCCAGCCTGACCTTGCCGATCAGCGGAAACGTGATGTTGCCGCTTTCGCCCACGCGCGCTTCGGTGGTGAGATCGGGCTGGCCATACACCGTGATGCGCAGCACATCGCCAGTGCCCATGCGGTAGTCGTTATCCGCGCTCCATGCGGGCGCTGCCAGCAGCACCGCGCACATCATCAAAACACTACGCCACAACCCGATCATCGTTACTCTCCATTCGGCGACAGCTGCAATGGCTGCCGCACCCTTGCTGAAATTACGTGCTGGACAAGCCGTCGAAAACTGGCTATCCAGCCACAGCGGTGGGAAAGTGTTCCCGCCCTACGCCTACTATCCGTAGGTCGGGAATACTTTCCCGACACCTCCGCTTACCCCCCGCCCGTTGCGTCGGGAAGGTCTTCCCGACCTACAGCGCAATGACGATTTGTTCAGGGCTCCCCTAGAAATCTGCCCGAACACTAACAAACGCTCCATGAAACTTGTAATCGTTGGCTGTCATATTCGAATCGCGACGCCCGGCCTGCAGGCCGACGTCGATTGTGGCCATGCGTACCGGGGCGTAACGCATCGACAGCGAGCCGCCCAGGGTGTCCTCATCGCGCTGCTGCAAGCCCGGGACGACCAGGCCGGTATCGCCCTGGAAACGACGATTCTCGAACGTGGCGTCAGCGCGCAGGGTGATTTTCCCGGTAGCCTGCCAGGCTGCGCCAAGGCTGGTTCCGGTGCTCACCTGATAAGTGGCGTTGAGGTCGTCCGAATTTGCGATTTCACGATAGATCGCCCAGTTCAGCGCGGTTTTTCCGGTTGGAAAATAGTCTGCCGACAGCCGTCCCGCCACACCGGAAAAATCACGTTGCGCCAGCGTATCGTTCTGGCGTTTCACATACCCCGCTTTCGCGTGCGCAGCCAGCTTGCCGCTCGCGTTCCAGTCGCCCAGCAGGTTGTATTCGGTCTGCGTATAGGCGCGGTCGACGGACACGCCCGACAGGCGGTTGGGATATTCGCCCTCTATACGCCGAATTTCGCCGCGCAGCTTGCTGCCCTTGGGGGTGGCGTAGCCCAGCGTGGCCCAAATGCTTTGATCTTCATAATCCAGCGGCGCCCGCTGCACCGTGCTATTGGTCGCAGAGGACGTTGCCGTGCCCAGCCCCGCATGCCAGCGCGGATGCAACTGCCAGTCGGCATTGGCAAACCGGCTGTCGCGGGTGACCTGGTTGTTGATCTGCAGGCCCGCCAGATCGCTGAAGCTGCTTTGCGTGACGCTCTCGGTTGCGCCCACCCAGCCCGACCAGCGGTTGCCCAGCCGCCAGTTCCATTTCAGCTGGTAATCCGAGCCGTCGTAATCCAGCTGGGCGTTGCGCGCAAAACGTACCTGGTTTTTGCTCGCGCTGGCGATGATGTGCTGGCGCCCCGGCTGCCAGTCCACGTTCAGTCCGGCGCCGAGTACGCCATACTGGTCGGATCGCTGCGGCACCAATGCATATTCGCTCTCGGCGAGACGAAACAGGTTGCTGTCGTAATGGCGCGCGTAGGAGACGAACGGGCGGAAGGTGTCGCCTTCTTTCGCCAGCGCGGGCAAGGCCAGCAGCGCGCCCAGCATCGCCAGCCCGGCAAGCGGCGGCGCGCGCCTCACCAGAAACTCCACCGGCCTGTGGCCGCCACGTAGGCGCCCAGCGCGCCGTTGGTGACGGCATGTGCGATGACGGGCGCCCACAGGGTGCGGGTGCGGATATACAGCCAGCCATAGGCCAGGCCGGCGATCAGTCCGGCCAGCCATTGCAGGTGTTCGACGGCGAACAGCGCGCTGGCGATGAGCAGCGCCTTGAGGCCGATCCGAGCCGGGTTCAGGTTCATGAAATCGGATTGCTGCACCCAGCGCAGAATGAACGAACGCCAGAACAATTCTTCCATGACCGGCACCACCAGCGCGGCGCCGGCGATGCGGAAGGCCACCAGCAGCCAGTCGATTCGACCGGCTTCGTCCGTCGGGTTGTAGCCTTCGCCCGGCGCGTCGAGCAGCATCCAGCCGGCGTCGAGATTGATCCACAGAACCAGCACCACGATGCCCACAACGACCGACAGCAGCAGATGCACGGACGACAGGCCCCAGGTCCGCAATTCGGTGTAATGCCGCCACAGCAGCATCAGCGCAAGCGCCACCAGCCCGGCTTTCACCGGGTACAGCCAGCGGACATCGAAACCCGGCAGCCAGTCGGGCAACAGGCCTTCCAGCACAAGCAGGGCGATATAGAGCCCGAACGGCAGGGCACGGACGAATAAGGGGGACATGGTTAAATACGGGCGCGCTTGCCGCCACGCCCATCGGATTATTTCAGGCCGGAAATCCCTTTGCTGATCGCGTCGGCGTCAGCATCGGGAGTGACTTTTTGCGTTTTTTCCGTCGGTTCGGTTACCGGACCAGGCGCTTCCTTGCCCGCATCGACGAATTCGCCCATATATTCGATTTTGGCAGCGGCCTTCAGCGCATCCAGCTCGGCCTTGGCCGCTTTCTGGCGCGCCTGCGTCTGCAGCAGGCGCACGATCGCGGGCCTGGCCTGCTCCAGCGTCACCGGCTGCGCCTGCGAACCGGCAAGCACGACCACCAGCAGGCCGTTCGGCGCGTTCACCACCATGGCCTGGCCGTCGGACATCCTGGCCAGCCGGGGCAGCATCTCCAGCGGCAACTGCTCGGCTGGCTTCACCCCCTGCGCCGCTTTGGCCGGCAGATTTTCCGCCTTCAGCCACGCGCCGAAATCGTTCAGCGTTTTGGATGCGCCCATCTGCGCGCGAATGGCGTCGTGCTTCTCTTTCGGCGCCTTGATCGAGATTTCCTGCAGGCGATACACCTTGCGGTTGCTGAACAGCTCGGGGTGCCGGTTGAAATAGTCCGATACTTCGGCGTCAGACGGCTCGGGTGGCGTGCCCAGCTTGCGGCCCATCCAGGCCTCGGCCAGAATCTGGCGGCGCGCCGCGTCCAGCGCCTGCACCACGGCGGGATCGCGGTCCAGCTTGTCGGTCTGCGCCTTCTGCACCAGCAGTTCCTGATCCACCAGGTTGCGCACCACCTGCAGCGAAGCTGGCCGGGATTGCTCCTTGTCCAGATTGGGGATGCGCTGCAGCGCGTAATTCACCTGGTGCACCGTCAGCTCGGTGCCGTTGACTCGGGCCGCGACCTGCGTCGGGGCTTTTTCACCCGCAGCCGCCTCCTTCTTGCCATCGCCGCAGCCGGCAAGCAGTGCCGCAATCAGCAAAGGGATATACATCTTCCTGAAATGGCGCATTATCGTTTTCCTCTTTATCCGGATTGCCGGCTAGTATGTGGCGCGAATGTTACGAGACGGTTTCAGGTGTGTAGCAATACCAGGTATTGCTGCTGTCATGTCCAGGCCATGCCACGCGTTCCGGATGTTTCATCGATTCCGGCACAGGAAGGGACGTGTACCGGCTTGATCTGCTAATACGCATTCTGGTCGCGCCAGACGACAGCAAGCGTTTTGCTGATGATCATCAGGTCGAACACGAGCGACCAGTTGCGCATGTAGTCGATGTCGTACTGGACGCGGGCGCGCATCTTGTCGAGCGTCTCGGTTTCGCCGCGCAGGCCGTTGACCTGGGCCCAGCCGGTGATGCCGGGCTTGACCTTGTGGCGCAGCATGTAGCCCTTGATGAGCTTGCGGTACTGCTCGTTGTGGGCGACGGCGTGGGGGCGTGGGCCGACGACGCTCATGCGGCCCTGCAGGACGTTGATGAATTGCGGCAGTTCGTCGAGCGAGGTGCGGCGGATGAAGGCGCCGAACGGGGTGGTGCGGGCGTCGCGGCGGCTGGCCTGGCTAATGGTGCCGCCGTCCTCGCACACCGTCATGGAACGAAATTTGTAGACGAGGATTTCCTGGCCGTCGAGGCCGTAGCGGCGCTGCTTGAAGATGACGGGACCGGGCGAGGACAGCTTGACGCCGACGGCCAGGATGAGCAGCAGCGGCCAGAGCGCCAGCAGGATGAGGCTGGCGATGACGACATCGCTGATGCGCTTGCCGATGCCGCTGACGCCGAGGGTGGGAGATTCGGTCAAAGCGACGACTGGCATGCCATGGATGTGATCGACGCGTGCCTGGATCAGGTCGGAGATGAAAATGTCCGGCACGAAATAGACCGAGACGGTCGTGTCGCGCAGGGCGTCGAGCAGATTCAGGGTGCGCGGCTGCGCGGCCATGGGCAGGCTGATGTAGACGAGGTCGATGCCGTTGCGGTTGACGTATTCCGGGATATCTTGCAGTTTGCCGAGCAGTTTTGCGGGGTCGACCAGCTGGGTGCGTTCCATTGCGCGGTCGTCGAAGAAGCCGACGACGTCGACGCCGAGCGCGCTGTCGTTGACAAAGCGCCCGCGCAACTCCGTTCCCAGATGCCCCGCGCCGACGATGATGGCGCGGCGGCGCCCGCCTTCCAGCAGCAGCAGGCGCGGCAGCAGCCTGCGCACCACGCGGTGGGCGATGTACATGGCCACCGGGGTGGCCAGCACCCAGGCGAGCACCAGCTTGGGTGGGAACCAGTCAAGGTAGCCGGACGAATAGCCGAACAGCAGGATCAGCCCGGACAGGAAGAACCAGGGTATGACAGTCTCGTTCCAGAAGGCATGAAGGGTAACCTCGGGCCATTTGCCGGGGAAGGTCAGGGTGAAAACGATCAGCGCCAGGATGGGATACGGTCCGCGAAACGGCTCGCCAAACACCATGGTGCAGCCGATCAGCACCAGCACGGCCACAAACGGGTCGAGCAGGATCTTGGTCAGCGATACGACGGAAAGCTGCTGGCGGAACAGCCACTGGTTATGGTTTGTCATCAATCCAACACATCGTTTCGATGCGGGTTTCCTGGGTAGCCCATGTCAGGCACGTCGTTGATCGATTCCGCCACCCATCCCTGTCCGGTGACGAGCCGCGGCTATTGCCTGACGAAAATACCTGAGGAAAGCTACAGGAAGTTGAATCCACCGGAATGGGGTAATTTCGCGCCCGCAGGAAATCCCGCAGCGGACAGGACGCAGGTCCAAGGTTCGGGGACGAATGTGGCGATGATCCCGCCCGGCAAGTTGCTTTCCGAGGAAAGCCATACTGCCAGCCGCTGCGCGGCCGGCCGCCAATCAGGATGCTGCTGGCGGCGAGGGCAAGCGTCGAATCGAGTCGCCCGTATAGCGCTTACCGACGACCGCTGCTGCACTGGCGCACTATTGCAGCAGTCGACGCACTCGGACAGGCCGATCGCGGACACCGCATTAGGGGAGTCGACGCCGACCGTGAGTAAAAAAGCCGGCGGGTGGCCACGAAACCGGTGCTGTTGAAGAGCTGCCCCGGAAAAGGCTCATGACCAGTACGATGCCTTATCCGGCAGCACCCAGCGCACCGCGCGGGCCGTCCTTGTCGCCCCGGTAGCGGGGGATCAGATGTATGTGCAGGTGCGTCACGCCTCGGTGTTGAACCTTGCAAGCGACTCCATGAGTTCGATGAGAACTACATTGTCTGCAGGCGTGGCCAATTGTTTTGCATGAGCCTGCACGATAGCTGCTTCTTAAACCAGCTCAGGCACGCTTAGCGATTGGTGTCGGTCCAGCCATAGCTGACCAGCGGCGCCGCCTGCAGGAAGTCATAGCTGACCACGGCAGTCGAATCCTCGAAGGTGTAGCCCCCGCCGACGTCCAGCCCCAGTTTTCGATCTGCCCACGGGAACAGCGAGACGCCCGCCGCACCCACCCATTTGTCTTCCCGATCCGAGGTCAGGACCTTGGCACTGAAGCCCAGGTTCTTCATCGATGCCTGGCCGTCCAGGCTGTAAGAAACACCCAGCATGTAGCCGGCATCGGCATGCGCGCCCATGGCAAATACGCTGAGGGATGCTGCGAGTAGAATCTTTTTCATGTCTGTTTCTCCTTTCGAGAATGGATGCAAATGGGAACCTTGCAGCCACGCGACGAGCGCGCGGGCGACGAGCCGCATGCGCTGTGAATGGCCAAACGACTGGCCGTTCATGCAGGGATGACCCAGGCACATGCAAAGAGTTCTGAACATGACCGGGGGAGGTCCACATCCGGCATGGCGGCCTGCGACTCGGTGCAATTTTCTGCAGAGCCGGCCACCGGCGCTGCCATCATGTACCGATTGATATGTAGGAAGGCGCCGAGTCTTGTGTGGGCACCGGGGATAATCCGGGAGCGCGGTCCGGCTTGTTTTTACTTCTCAATCAATAGCTTGAGGTATCCGAGGCCGGCACCACCCAGTCGAGATCGGCGATACGATTGTTGGGGCCTCGCATTTTTGTGCGGGGGTATTCCATGGAAACCAGAATGCACAGTCCTGCGCATGCCCACCCGGATTGCCACACGCCGCGTACGGACTTCTGTTCGCCGAAGCGGCTAGAATCATGCCTTTTCGCAGGAGACTTTTGATGTCCGATCCCGTTGTGTACGACCGCAATCCCGCCGAACTTGAACTCGAACCCGGTGAATACTGGTGGTGTTCATGCGGCCGCTCGATGACGCAACCCTTCTGCGACGGCTCGCACGAAGGGACCGGACTGGAGCCGCTGCCCTTCGTCATCAAGGAAAAGACCACGGTGTGGCTGTGCAACTGCAAGCACACCAAGGACAAACCCTTCTGCGACGGCAGCCACAACGATCTGCCCGACGACATTTTCTGAGTCATCCATGTCCGCCCTGCCTGCCTCGCCCGAAAGCGTGCTCGACTTCTGGTTCGGCGCGCCGGGCAGCGCGGCCGAGATCGCCGGCCGCCAAAGCAAGCTGTGGTTCGGCAAATCGCTCGCCAACGACCAGGCGATCATCGATCGCTTCGCTGCCACGCTGACGGCCGCCACTGCAGGCCAGCTCGACGCCTGGGCAAATACACCGCGCGGCCGGCTGGCACTGGTGATCGTGCTCGACCAGTTTCCGCACCACATCCATCGCGACCAACCCCAGGCCTTTGCCACCGACCCGCAGTCGCTGGCGCTGAGCCTTGCTGCACTGGAGTCCGGCGAAGACAGAAAACTGGCGCCGATCGAGCGCGTGTTTCTCTACCTGCCGCTGGAGCATGCCGAGTCGATTGAAATGCAGGAACGATCCGTGTCGCTCTACGAGCAATTGGCGAACGAGGCGGCCGCCGACGAACGCGCGCTGTTCGACAACTTTCTCGATTACGCACGCAAGCATCTCGACGTGGTCGCCCGCTTCGGCCGTTTTCCGCATCGCAATGAAATCCTGGGGCGACCGTCTACCCCCGAAGAGCTTGAATTCCTGAAACAGCCTGGCTCACGCTTTTAGGCTGCACGTCTGTGATTCGTCTAATGTCATTTGTGTCTGGCAACAACAGGCTCCATCCCCAGCACGATATTAAAGGCCGACAGCGGCATTACCTGAGCTTTCCAAGTGATAGGCGAGGGGAAAAATAAAAATGCCCCAGTGGTTAGCCAGGGCATTGAATTTACTACAGTTTACTTCATGTTCGGGCTGGTGGGCAGTACAGGGTTTGAACCTGTGACCCCCGCCGTGTGAAGGCGATGCTCTACCGCTGAGCTAACTGCCCCGAAGCGGCGCGAATTAAACCACATCCGACCCGGCTCGGTCAATTTCAGGACCCCCGATCCGGTAAAATGGCCCCTTTTTTCCGCCCGGCCCGCCATGATCCGCACCCGCTTCGCCCCCTCCCCCACCGGTTTCCTGCACATCGGCGGCGCGCGCACCGCGCTGTTTTCGTGGGCATTCGCGCGGCACCATGGGGGTCAGTTCATCCTCAGGATCGAGGACACCGACATCGCGCGCTCCACGCCCGAGGCCGTGCAAGCGATTCTCGACGGCATGGCCTGGCTCGAACTCACCCACGACGAAGGCCCGTTCTACCAGACCCAGCGCCTGTATCGCTACAAGGACGTGATCGAGCAGATGCTGGCCGCCGGCCAGGCGTATCACTGCTATTGCAGCACCGAGGAGCTCGACGCCATGCGCGAGGCGCAGCGTGCGCGCGGCGAAAAACCGCGCTACGACGGCCGCTGGCGCCCGGAACCCGGCAAGACGCTGCCGGTGCCGCCTTCGGGCGTGCAGCCGGTAGTGCGCTTCAAGAATCCGCTGGAAGGTACGGTGGCGTGGAAGGATCTGGTCAAGGGTGTGATCGAATTTTCCAATACCGAACTCGACGACCTCATCATCGCGCGCGGCGACGGCACGCCGACCTACAACTTCTGCGTGGTGGTCGACGACTGGGACATGCAGATCACTCACGTCATCCGCGGCGACGATCACGTCAACAACACGCCGCGCCAGATCAATATCCTGAAAGCGCTGGGCGCGACGGTGCCGCAGTACGCGCACCTGTCGATGATCCTCGGCGACGACGGCACCAAGTTGTCCAAACGGCACGGCGCGGTGTCGGTGATGCAGTATTCCGACGAGGGCTATCTGCCCGAAGCGGTGATCAACTACCTGGCGCGGCTCGGCTGGTCGCACGGCGACGCCGAACTGTTCAGCCGGGAGCAGTTCGTGCAGTGGTTCGATCTCGATCACATCACGCCGTCGGCTGCGCAGTTCAATACCGAGAAGCTGCGCTGGCTCAACCAGCAATACATCAAGGCGGCCGACGACGCGCGTCTGGCGGGTCTCGTGCGCCCCTTCCTGGTGCGCAATGGCGCCAACCCGGACGATGGCCCCGATCTTGCCGCCGTCTGCGCGCTGGTAAAGGAGCGCGCCGCGACGATCATGGAGCTCGCCGACGCCGCCACGCTGTTCTACCGCACCCTGCACCCAACGCCGGAGCTGCTGGCGCAACACGTCACGCCCGAGGTGCTGCCGGCGCTGGCCGACCTGGCCAGCCGCTTCGAGGCGCTGACCTGGGAGCGCAGCGCGATCAGCGCCGCGCTCAAGGAAACGCTGGCCGCGCACGGCATCAAGATGCCCACGCTGGCGATGCCGGTGCGCGTGCTGGTGACCGGCGAACCGCAGACGCCGGCGATCGACGCGACGCTGGAACTGATCGGCAAGGACAAGGTGGTCGCGCGCCTGAAAGCCGCCCTGCAGGTGCCACAGGCAGGAACGTTTCCGCTATAATGCGCGCTGTTTTTCGCCGCTGTAGCTCAGTTGGTAGAGCAGCGCATTCGTAATGCGAAGGTCGCCAGTTCGATTCCGGCCAGCGGCACCAGGTGAAAAAAAACGCCGCTCACCGAGCGGCGTTTTTCATGGCGGCATCCCTGCCTCTGCCAGCAGAATATCGTCGATACGG
>JAKACL010000256.1 GCA_021821425.1 Pseudomonadota bacterium | reverse complement strand
GTAGAAGTGCATGGGCGCGTCGTGCAGGCGCATGAGAATGCCGGCGGCCTCGACGGGCTGCGGCGCGCGGCCGAAATACTCTTCGGCCAGTTTCAGATAGTCGAACTCTTCGGCGCCGGCGGCTTCCCAGAGGAAATCCGCATCGGCCTCGTCGCGCATCTTGTGCGCGGCTTCCATGAAGGCAGTGGGCTCGGGGGCGGCAAAGCGCAGGAAGACCCTGTCCGACTTTATTTTCGAACGCTTGCCCGTGGCGGCTTCCACCTGCAGCGAGGCGTCGTTGTCGGCCATGACGCGGCCGGCCTTGAACTGGCCGTCTTCTTCGTAAAAAACAAACATAAATGCTTTAACACAGAGGTATCAGAGGAAACAGAGGAAGCCTCCGTGTCAATTCTCTGTTACCTCTGCTTCCTCTGTGTAGATTAAAAACGGTCGATGAATGGCAGCAGGTCGACGAAGCGGGTGAAACCGTGGTCGCCGCCCTGCAGGATGATCTGGTGGGCTTCGCGGTAATAGGCCACCGCGTCCTGGTAATCCAGCACTTCGTCGCCGGTTTCCACCATCAGCAGCAGGTTGGTGGGTTGAGCCGGCGCCGGTTCGTCCATGGCGGCCAGCGCATTGAGATGCGACTGAGTGAAATCGTACTCCTCGCCGGTATGCCAGTTCTTCTGCGGGCCGAGCGCGTCGCGCAGCAGCAATTGCGGATGTACCGCCGGGTTGATCAGCACGGCCCTGAGGCCGTAGCGCCCGGCCAGCACCGTGGCGTAGAAGCCGCCCAGCGAGGAGCCGACCAGCTTGACCGGGGTCTTGGCCGACTCGATGACGCGCGCAAGCTCGGCGATGGCGGCGGCCGGCTGGTGCGGCAGGTCGGGGCAGGCCCACTCGCCGCCGCGCCCCTGCGCTTCCAGCCACTTCTTGAGTTCCTGCGCCTTGCCGGAGCCGGAGGTGGAATTGAAACCGTGGATATAGAGAATCATTGCCGCATTTTACCGGGGCGGCAGGGATTCCCGAAATTGCCCGACTCAATCAGGCAGGCGCCAAGCGTCGAGCGCCCCCAGGATTTGGCTGAAGACGGCATCCAGTTCGGCGCCCAGTGCATCGAGCCCAGGGTTGGCATAGGGCTGGAACGTTTCCGAGGCCGTGCGGTGAGCGATCCAGGTGCGGCCATCCTGTGCATATAGATGGATGCGCAGGGGAATGTCGATGCCGGCTGCCTTTTCGGCCGCCCACACCTTGACCGCATAGTCGGGGCGGAACACTTCGAGAATCTGGTCGGCGGGCACATCCATGCCTTTCTTCCGGCAGTTGGCCTGGCCGTTGATGTGCGCGGTGAGGCCCATGGGGTAGGCCGCGATGGCGGCAATGAGTTTTTCCGCAGCGTCATCGACGCCAAGCGAAACGGCAAAGCGGATCATGTCTGTTCCAAACACTCATCAATAACGAACGCACACGAATCTATCAGATAGCTGGCACGCTTTGTGAATGAGTCATGGGCGAAGACGCCGCAACACGCAATGCCCCAAGCCCTTATGCGCGCTGAAGCGCACAGCCAGGGCCCGAAGCGGGAAACGAAACGGGGTGGCGCAACGTGCACCATAAGTTGGCACGAAGCGTTCAAAGCGGTGCGTGGCGTCGTCTGAAGCAACACTTTTCAATCTGATGGAGAACCTTATGTCCGGCTTCGATGACCCGTTTGACCCCGATACCAAATTGCACCGCGCAGGCTGCAGCTGCGGCCGCCACCACAGCCAGGCCGATCACGAGGCCGACATGAAGAACGAGGATGCACGCATTTCGCGCGTGGTCGAGTCGGCCGTGGTGCGTGCGCTGTTTCCGGAAGACGAGGCGCGCCGCAATTTCCTGCGCGCGGTCGGCGCGAGCACCGCGATGGCTGCCATCTCGACCTTCTTCCCGCTGGGCGCAGCCAAGGCGCTGGCGGCCGAGGCCGGCAAGCCGGAGAAGGCCGATCTGAAAATCGGCTTCATCCCCATCACCTGCGCGACCCCCATCATCATGGCGGGTCCGATGGGTTTCTACGCGCGCGAAGGCTTGAACGTCAGCTTGCAGAAGACCGCCGGCTGGGCAGTGATCCGCGACAAGGTGCAGAACAAGGAATACGACGCTTCGCACATGCTCTCGCCGATGCCGCTGGCGATGTCGCTGGGCCTGGGTTCGGCCAAGCAGGCGGTCGACGTGGCCTCGATCCAGAACATCAACGGCCAGGCCATCACCCTGCACTTGAAGCACAAGGACAAGCTCGATCCCAAGTCGTGGAAGGGATTCAAGTTCGGCCTGCCCTTCGACTATTCCATCCACAACCTGCTGCTGCGCTACTACCTGGCCGAAGCCGGCCTCGATCCGGACAAGGATGTCGAGCTGCGCATGATGCCCCCGCCCGACATGGTGGCCAACCTGCGCGCCGGCAACATCGACGGCTTCCTCGGCCCCGAGCCCTTCAACCAGCGCGCCGTGTACGAGGAGGTCGGCTTCATCCACACCCTGTCGCGCGATTTGTGGGACGGCCATCCCTGCTGCGCCTTCGGCGTGCAGGAAGGCTTTTACAAGCAGTACCCCAACACCTACGCTGCACTGTTCCGTGCCATCGCCAGCGCCACCGATTACGCGCACAAGCCCGAGAACCGCAAGGCCATCATCGAGGCGATCGCGCCGGCCAACTATCTCAACCAGCCCATCCCGGTGCTGGAGCAGGTCATGACCGGGCGCTTCGCCGACGGGCTGGGCAAGGTCAAGAACGTGCCCGACCGCGTCGACTTCGATCCCTTCCCGTGG
>JAKACL010000044.1 GCA_021821425.1 Pseudomonadota bacterium | reverse complement strand
TTCGCCGCACAGGGTGACGTGGTTCTGCTCGTCCAGCGTCACGCGCACGCCCATGTGGCCGAGCAGCGCCAGCATGGTGCTGATGTCCTTCAGGTGCGGCACGTTGCCGAGCTTCAGCGGCTCGGCGCTGAGCAGGCTCGCGGTCAGGATCGGCAGCGCGGCATTTTTGGCGCCGGAAATACGCACCTCGCCGGCGAGCGGGTTGCCGCCGTGGATCAGCAGGGCGTCCATTTCAGCGGGCGGCCCAGTCTTCGGGGGTGTAGGTCTTCATCGACAGCGCGTGGATCTGCGCGTGCATGCGGGTGCCGAGCGCGTCGTACACCAGCCGGTGCTGCTGGATCATGTTCTTGCCGGTGAAGGCCGGGCTGACGATGACCGCCTGGAAATGCTGGCCGTCGCCATCCAGCTCGATGTGGTCGCACGGCAGCTTTTCGGTGATCCAGCCTTTGATGTCGTCGGGGGTAACCATACGTGTCGTGCCTCTTCAGTGTCTCAGTTTGTAGCCGCTGCGCAGCAGCGCCAGAGTGAGGGCGGATATTGCCACAAAGCAGGCACCGGCGACCAGCAGGCCGAGCCAGGGATCGGTGTCGGACTGGGCGACAAACGCATAGCGAAAACCGTCGATCAGGTAGAACACCGGGTTGGCGTGCGACACGCCTTGCCAGAAGGCCGGCAGCGAATGGATCGAGTAGAACACGCCGGACAGGAAGGTCAGCGGCAGGATGAGGAAATTCTGGAACGCCGCCAGCTGGTCGTACTTTTCCGCCCAGATGCCGGCTACGATGCCGACCGCGCCCATGATCGCGCAGGCCAGGATCGCATACGCCAAGAGCCAGCCCATGTGCGGCATCTGCCACGGCGCAAACCACAGCGTCACCGCCCACACGCCGATGCCGACCACCAGGCCGCGGATCACCGCAGCACCCAGATAGGCGAGGAAAAACTCCAGGTAGGACAGCGGCGGCAGCAGCACGAACACGATGTTGCCCTGCATCTTCGACTGGATCAGGCTCGACGAACTGTTGGAAAACGCGTTCTGCAGCATGCTCATCATCACCAGCCCCGGCACCAGGAAACTGGTATAGGACACGCCGGGATAGACCTCGATATGTTCTTCCAGCACGTGCGAGAAGATCAGCAGATACAGCAAGGCGGTGACCACCGGCGCGACCACGGTCTGCACCGCCACTTTCCAGAAGCGCAGCATTTCCTTGTAGAACAGTGCCGAAAGCCCGCTCATGTCCGTTTCATGATGTCGGTAAAGACATCCTCCAGGTCGGGTTCCTGCAGCTGCATTTCGAGCACGCGGATACCGGCGCCGCGCAGGTCGGCGAGCAGGCTTTCCAGTTCGGCATAGTCGCTGAAATTGATGCGCCAGCTGCCGTCGGCGCCGGCTTGCAGGCGGCCCTGCCAGGCGGCCGGCGCGGCTGCGGGATCGATCCGCAACTGCGCGCAATGCTCGTTTGTCAGTTGCAAAAGATTGCGCGTCGTGTCGCAGGCAACGACTCGACCGCTTTTCAGCATGGCGATGCGGCCGCACAACGCCTCGGCTTCTTCAAGGTAATGCGTGGTCAGCAGGATGGTGTGCCCCTCGCGGTTGAGGCGGCTGATGAATGCCCACAGCGAGCGGCGCAGGTCGACGTCGACCCCGGCGGTCGGCTCGTCGAGCACGATCACCGGCGGTTTGTGCACCAGCGCCTGCGCCACCAGCAGGCGGCGCTTCATGCCGCCCGACAGGCTTTGCGTGTTTTTGTCCGCATGCGGGGCAAGATCGAGGTGATGCATGATCTCGTCGATCCAGGCGTCGTTGTGTTTCAGCCCGAAATAGCCGGACTGGATGCGCAGGGTCTCGCGCACGTTGAAGAAGGGGTCGTAGACCAGTTCCTGCGGCACCACGCCCAGCGCGCGGCGCGACTGGCGATAGTCGCGCACCACGTCGTGGCCCATGATTTCGGCGTGGCCGGCGTCGGCGCGGGTGAGACCGGCGAGAATGGAAATCAGGGTGGTCTTGCCCGCCCCGTTGGGGCCCAGGAGGCCGAAGAACTCGCCTTGCTGGATGTCGATCGAAACGCCGTCGAGTGCCTGGGTGGTGCGAAAGCGTTTGCGTAACTCGCTGACGCGGATGGCGGGCGTCATGCCGGCAGCAGCTCGGCCACTCCGTACAATTCGGCCAGCGTGGTGATGCTTTCGGGCAAACCGGTGCAGGTCAGCGTATGGCCCGCTTGCCTGGCCTGCCGCATGGCGCTGAATACCAGTGCAAGCGCGGCCGAATCGACACTCTCGACCGCGCTGAAATCCAGCGCGGCCAGGCCGCCTGCAATGCGCGGCTGCAATTCGCGCAACAGGCCGCCGACACTGTCGACGGTTACTGCGCCGCCGATACGGCAGCAGGTATCGTCGCAGGCGATCACGACCCGGAACGCGGGGCCGGGCTGGCCGGGCCATGCGCGGACTGGCTGGCCATCGTCTTGATCAGGCCGTCGATGCCGTGCTGGCGGATGGTGTTGGCAAAGGACGCGCGGTAATTGGTCACCAGGCTGACGTTGTCAATCGTCACGTCGTAGACCTTCCAGCCGAACGAGGTCTTGTACATGCTGTAGTCGATGGGGATCGGCTGGCCGCCCGGCTGGCGGATCTCGGATCGTACGGTCACATCGGTGTCGGTCGGCTTCAGCGTCAGCGGCTTGAACTCGACCGTCTGGTTGGAGAACGCGGTCAGCGAACTCGAATAGGTGCGCACCAGCAGGTTGCGAAATTCCGTCACCAGCTCCTGTTTCTGCTTGGCGGTGGCGCGCGGCCAGTTTTTGCCGAGCGCGAGCTGGGTCATGCGGTTGAAGTCGAAATTGGGCAGGATCTTGGCTTCCACCAGCTGGTGGAGTTTCGCCTGGTTGCCGCTCTGCAATTCCTTGTCCCGCTTCAGAATCTCGAGCACTTCCTGGGTGGTGGTGCGTGCCAGCACGTCGGGCGCAATGTCGTTCGCCAGTGCGGGCGCGATGAAGCCGGGCAGAAACGCAAGCAGCAGTAAAAATGATCGCAACATGTTCAGCTCTTCCTGTATGAAAAATCGGGTTTTTAAAGAGGTCGGGGCCTGAGTTCGACGCCGGCCGTTTACTTCAGTTCACCCGTCAGGCGCTCCAGCTGCGCCACATTCATGTTGTAGTCGTTGATCGTGCGCAGATACTCGGTCTGCGCCAGCGTGTAGTTCTTGATTGCGTCGGCCACCCTGTCGGCGCTTTCGAGCCCGGCCGAAAAATCGGCCAGCGACGCCACCATCCAGCGGCGGGCCGCGGCAGCGCCTTCGGCGAGATCGCGCTGCGCCTCGAAATTGGCCTGCGCATGCGCATAGGCTTCGCCCACTTCGAACGGAATCCCGGCCAGCGCAAAGGCCTTCTTGTGATTCAGCGCTTCCAGCTCGGCCTGCGCCTGGTTGATGCGCGCGCTGGCCACGCCAAATACCGAATCCCACTTCACGCCGACTACCGGCGTGATACCGCCGCCGTTGAAGGGGTCATAAAGATAGGGATTGTCCAGTCGCTCACGCTGCGAGGCATAGTTGAACTGGCCGATCACGCCGGCATAGACATCCGGCATGCGCTCGGCCTTCTTGGCGGCGACCAGGGCGCGACGGGCGCGCAGACCGGCTTCGAGCTGCTGCATTTCGGGGCGGTCCTGAAGCGCGCGTGCCTGGAAATCGGCCAGATCGAGCTGCGGAAAGCCAACCGGCTCGATGCGCTCGTCGGCCACCTCGAGGTCGGACTGCAGGCCCACGCCGGTCAGCACTTTCAGGCCGTCGAGGCTGATTTTCTCGATCGCACGCGCCTGGTGCACGTATTTGGCCAGCAGGCCGCGGGCTGTTTGCAGTGCATACAGGTCGGACTGCTTCGACTCGCCGCTTTCCTCCTTGAGGTTGCGTTCGACCGTGGCGATGGACTGGTTCAGGCGGCTCTGCATGTCCTCCAGGAAAAAGCGGGTGTCGCGCGCGGTCAGGTAACCGTAATAGGCGCGCTTGGTGTCGTACACCGTGTCGGTGCGGCTCTGCTTGAGCTCGCCGCGCTTGAGGTCGATATTGCCCTGCGCCGCCTCGCCGTAGCGCTCGACCTTGCCGAAGGTGTAGAGCGGCTTGATCAAGGCGAAATCGAGGTGGGTCCATTCGGAAATGCGGTCGAACTTGTCGCCGTCGGTGCGCGGCGTGGTGCCGCTGTAGGCGCCGTTCTGGTAGAACCCGCCCTCGACGCCCGGCGCCAGCCCGATGAAGGCATTGGCGCTGACGCGCCAGCCGGCATTGCCCTGCACTTCTTCCAGCATGCCGCGCGCGGCCTCGACCACCTGCTCGCGCTCCTTGATGCGGGGGTCGGCCGCCAGGCTCATTTGCACGGCCTGCTGCAGGTTGATGGTTTCCGCCTGCCCGGGCAGCGCGGCCAGCAGCACGCCGGCTGCAAGAAACGTCTGGGTGAGTGGCTTGATTTTCATTGGGGCGCCCCTTCTTGAGCCTTACCGTAGATAAACTGTCCGATCAGGTTTTCCAGCACCACCGCCGACTGGGTGAGGAAAATCCGGTCCTGGTCCTTCAGGGTCTGGGGGTCTCCGCCCGCTTCCAGCCCGATATATTGTTCGCCCAGCAGCCCCGACGTCATGATCGCGGCCGAGGTGTCCTTGGGAAAAGCATAGCGCTTGTCCAGCCGCAGCGTAACGGCGGCTTCGTAGGTTTCGTTGTCGAAGCGGATGTCCGCCACCCGCCCCACCACGACGCCCGCGCTTTTCACCGGTGCGCGCGGCTTTAGGCCGCCGATGTTGTCGAAACGCGCAACGACTTCGTAGCTGCTCGATGTTGTTACGGCATTCATGCTGCCGACCTTGAGGGCGAGGAACAGCAGCGCCACGATGCCCGCAATGACGAATAATCCCACCCATAAATCGAGTACGGTTTTGTTCATTTAGCCCAACCCCCGGAACATGAATGCAGTCAACACAAAATCCAGCACCAGCACGGCCAGGCTGGAAGTCACCACGGTCCGCGTGGTGGCGCCCGACACACCTTCGGCGGTCGGCGGCGCGTCATAGCCCTCGAACAGCGCGATCGTGGTGATGGCAATGCCGAATACCACGCTCTTGATCACGCCATTCAGAATGTCCTCTTCAAAGTCGACCGCGCTCTTCATCTGCGACCAGAACGCGCCTTCGTCGACCCCGATCAGCTGCACGCCGACCAGATAGCCGCCGAAAATGCCCATGGCCGAGAACAGCGCGGCCAAGAGCGGCATCGAAATCACGCCGGCCCAGAAACGCGGCGCCACCACGCGGGCGATCGGGTCGACCGCCATCATTTCCATCGCCGACAGCTGCTCGGTCGCCTTCATCAGCCCGATTTCAGCGGTGATCGCAGACCCGGCACGGCTGGCGAACAGCAGCGCCGCCACCACCGGCCCGAGTTCCCGCACCAGCGACAGGGCCACCAGAATCCCGAGCGCCTCTTCCGAGCCGTAGGTCTGCAATGTCTCGTAGCCCTGCAGGCCGAGCACCATGCCGACGAACAGACCCGACACCAGGATGATGATGAGCGAGAGCACCCCGGTGAAGTACATTTCGCGAATGGTGAGACCGAAGCGGCGGAATGCAGTGCCCGAATGCAGCAGTACCGCCACGAAGAAACGCGCCGCGAACCCGATGCGCCAGGCGCCCTGGATCGTGCGGTTGCCGAGATTTTCGATCGATTGCCTAAGCACGTGCCGCCTCCAGTTGCAAATCCTCGGCGTACGGTGGCGCCGGGTAGTGGAACGGCACCGGGCCGTCGGATTCGCCATGCACGAACTGGTGCACGTAGGGCAAACCGGACGCGCGAATCTCGTCCGCCGTGCCTTCGGCGACGACCATGCCCTCCGAGACGAAATACACGTAATCGACGATTTTCAGGGACTCCTGCACGTCATGCGTCACCACGATCGAGGTCAGCCCGAGCGTATCGGTCAGGCGCCGGATCAGGTTGCCGGTCACCCCCAGCGAAATGGGGTCGAGCCCGGCAAAGGGTTCGTCATACATCATCAGCATCGGTTCCAGCGCAATCGCACGCGCCAACGCCACCCGCCGCGCCATGCCGCCGGACAGCTCGGCCGGCATCAGGTGCGCCGCGCCGCGCAGCCCCACCGCATGGAGCTTCATCAGCACCAGGTCGCGGATCGCATCTTCCGGCAGGTCGGTGTGCTCGCGCAACTGGAACGCCACGTTGTCGTACACCGTCATGTCGGTGAACAGCGCGCCGAACTGGAACAGCATGCCCATCTTGCGGCGCAGCCGGTAGAGGCCGGCCGGGTCGAGCTCGCCCAGCGACTCGCCGGCCACGCGCACGCGTCCCTCGCCGGGCCGGATCTGCCCGCCGATCAGGCGTAAAAGCGTGGTTTTGCCGCAACCGCTGCTGCCCATGATGGCGATGACCTGGCCGCGTCGGGCGGTCAGGTTGATGCCCTTCAAAACCGGCCGGGCACCATAGCCAAATACGACATCCTCGATTTCGACCAGTGTGTCGTGTTGCAAGACATCGGGCCTGTGTTTTTATAGAGCCGCCATTTTACCGGAGCGCCCCGTCCCGTCGTCATCCACCGGCGAGGGGACGGAAAATTTTAGTAGCCCATCACCTGCGTCAGCGTCTCGGCCTGCTCGAGCAGGTCGAGATTGCCGCTGCGGCTGAACACGAACAGGGCCTCGCCGGTCGCCGCCTGCCGGGCAATGCGCTGCGCCAGCAGACGAAGGTCGGGGGTTTCGTCCAGCCACCATACGTGTTCGGCCTGCCAGGCCGGCGTGGCAGCCAGCACCCGCGCGGATTCGGGCATGCGTGGACCCGACGTGGCCGGCTCCAGCACGAAATGGAAGTCCTCGCGGGTATCGTAGAGCCAGTGCGCCCAGGTCGCCTCGGACGCGGCCTGCCAGACCGCAACCGGCAGGAAGACCGCTGAAAATCGCGTGTTGTAATAAGACAACAGCCAGTCGTCCGGCAGGTCGTCGGGGTACAGGCGGCCGCGCCAGGCGGGGTGCTGCCAGCCCACGGCGCCGATCAGGACAAGCGCGCGCGCGGTCATCGCAAGCGCGCCTCAGGCGCGGCGCCAGGTGGTGCCGCCCGCCCCGTCTTCCAGCACGATACCGGCCGCGGCGAGCGCGTCGCGGATGCGGTCGGACTCGGCGAAATCCTTTGCCTGGCGCGCGGCCCGGCGCGCCGCGATCAGCGCGTCGATGTCGCTTGCGGACAGGCTGCCGTCTGCGCCCCCCGCCTGCAGGAAATCGGCCGTATCGCGCTGCAGCAGCCCCAGCACGCCGCCGAGACTGCGCAAGGTGTTCGCCGCAGTCACATCACCCCGGTTGGCCTCGCCGGCCAGTTCGAACAGCACGGCAAGGGCTTCCGGGGTGTTGAAGTCGTCGTCCATGGCCGCACGGAAGCGCTGTGCGGCGGGCTGGGTCCAGTCGGGCGCCGACGTTTCCGGCGGTGCGAGCTTCAGCGCGGTGTAGAGCCGTGCCAGTGCGCCTTTGGCGTCGTCGAGATGGGCATCCGAATAGTTCAGCGGGCTGCGGTAATGCGCGCGCAGAATGAAAAAGCGCACCACTTCGGCGTCGTACTGTTCCAGCACTTCGCGGATGGTGAAGAAATTGCCCAGCGACTTGGACATTTTTTCGTTGTCCACCCGCACGAAGCCGTTGTGCAGCCAGTAATTGACGAATTTGCAGCCGTACGCGCCCTCGGACTGGGCGATCTCGTTTTCGTGATGCGGGAACTGCAGGTCCTGTCCGCCGCCGTGGATGTCGAAATGCGGGCCGAGCAGGTCGGCACTCATCGCCGAACACTCGATGTGCCAGCCGGGGCGGCCCGGGCCCCAGGGTGAGTCCCAGGCCGGCTCGCCCGGCTTGGCGGCCTTCCACAGCACGAAATCCATCGGATCGCGCTTGCTGGGGTCGATTTCCACCCGCTCGCCGGCACGCAGCTCGTCGAGGCTCTTGCCGGACAGGCGGCCGTAGGTCGGGAAGCCGCGCACGCTGTAGTAGACGTCGCCGTTGGGCGCCGGGTAAGCGAGGCCCCTGTCGATCAGTTGCCCGATCAGCGCCAGCATCTGCGCCACATAGTCGGTGGCGCGCGGCTCGTGGTCGGGCGGCAGCACGCCGAGCGCGCGCTCGTCGGCGTGCATCGCCTCGATGAAACGCCCGGTCAGTGCAGCCGGGGTTTCCTTGTTTTCCTGCGCGCGCCTAATGATCTTGTCGTCGATGTCCGTTATGTTTCTTACGTATTCGACCCGATAGCCGCTTGCGCGCAGCCAGCGGGTCACCATGTCGAACACCACGAACACCCGCGCGTGCCCCAGGTGACACAGGTCGTAGACGGTCATGCCGCAGACGTACATGCGGACCTGGCCGGGCGTGAGCGGAACGAAGGCTTCCTTGATACGCGTGAGGGAATTGGTAATGTGCAGCATGGGTGCGAGCGGGCTACGGACAGAATGGCGACTGGCGGGAATCAAGCGGCGCGCCGACTGTCTCAGCCGGGTCGATAATGGTTAGAATGCCTGTTTCCCCAAGATGATTCGAGCATATCACATGGCCCTGCCACGTTTCTTCGCCGCTGTTGCCGCCTGCATCGTTCTCGTCAGCGCGCCGGTACTGGCCAATGAAGTCCAGGAAATCAACCAGCAGTTCCGCAAGGGCGACCTCGCCGGCGCGCTCGACCGCGCCAACCGCTATCTGGCCAAAAACCCGAAAGATGCCCAGGCACGCTTTCTCAAGGGCCTGATTCTCGCCGACCAGGGCAAGACCAACGATGCCATCACCGTGTTCACCACGCTGACCGAGGACTATCCCGAGCTGCCCGAGCCCTACAACAACCTGGCCGTGCTCTATGCCTCGCAAAGCAAGTACGACGCCGCGAAGAACGCGCTTGAAATGGCGATCCGCACCCATCCCAGCTACGCCACCGCGCACGAAAACCTGGGCGACCTCTACGCCAAGATGGCGTCGCTCGCCTACGACAAGGCGCTGGCGCTCGACAGCAAGAACGCCGCCGCGCAGACCAAGCTGGCGCTGATCCAGGACATGATCGGCGGCCAGCCGCGCAAATCCGCCGCAGTCCGTCCCCCCGCCGCGGCCCCCAAGCCCGCCGCGGTGGCCGCCGTCGCGCCCAGGCCCGCCGTTGTCGCGGCCAAACCGGTCGCCGAGCCCGCAACGGCCAACGCGGGTATCGAAGCCGCGGTCGCCCGCTGGGCGCAAGCCTGGTCGGCGCGCGACGTCGATGCCTATCTGGCCGCCTACGCCGGCAATTACGCGCCCGCCGGGATGACGCGCAGCAGCTGGGAGGCCCAGCGCCGCGACCGCATCAGCGCACCGAAGGAGATCGACGTGCAGATCAGCGACCTCAAGATCGAGCAGCAGGGTGACACGGCCAGCGCCAGCTTCCGTCAGACCTACCGTTCCGACCGCCTCACCTCCACCGTCACCAAAACGCTGCAGTTCGCCTTGCAGGGCGGCGCATGGCGCATCGTCGGCGAGACCTCCCGCTAAGCCATGTTCCGCGCACTCCTGTCCCTGCTGCTGATTGCGCCTGCGTTTAATGCCGCCGGCATGGACGCCGACCGCCAGATGGCCAGCAGCCTCCTGGCGATTTCCCAAAGCCGGATGCCGGAGGCGCTCACCGCGGTCGACCTGCTGACGCAGCAGCACCCGAATTTCCGGCTGGCGCAACTGATCAAGGGCGACTTGCTGCTGGCGCGCGCCCAGCCCCTGCAGACGCTGGGCAACACCGGCGGGACGCGCAATGCCGACCTGGAACAGTTGCGCGACGAAGCCCGCCAGCGTGTGCGCGCCCTCACCGACCCCCTGCCCAACGACAAGGTGCCGGCCTACCTGCTGACGCTGGGGGACCCGTACCGCCACGCGCTGGTGGTCGACGCCAGCCGCTCGCGCCTGTATGTCTACGCCAACCGCGCCGGGCAGCCGATCCGCGTGGCCGATTTCTACATCACCATCGGCAAGGCGGGCACCGGCAAGCAGAAGGAAGGCGACAACCGCACGCCGATCGGCATCTATTCGATTTCCAGCTTCAAGCCGCCGCGTGAGCTCACCGACTTCTATGGCAGCGGCGCCTTCACCCTGACCTATCCCAACGAATGGGATACCCGCCAGGGCCGCAACGGCCATGGCATCTGGATACACGGCAGCCCGAGCAACACCTACAGCCGCACGCCGCGCGCCAGCGAAGGCTGCGTGGTGCTGGCGAACGACGACTTGAAACGGCTGGGCCAGTACATTGAAATCGGCAACACGCCGGTCGTCATTGCCGAGCAGGTGGAATGGGTCGTCCCCGACGTTCTCAATGCGCGCCGCGACGACCTGTCCGCCGCCATCGACCAGTGGCGGCAGGACTGGGAAAGCCGCGATGTCTCGCGCCTGCTCAATCACTACAGCGCGTCGTTTCGCGCCGGCACGCAAGCCCTGCCGGCCTTCGCCGCCAACAAGCACAAGGTCAACGCCGCCAAATCCTGGATCAAGGTCGGGCTCGACAGTGTCAGCCTGATGCTTTACCCGGAGCGCCCGGATTTTGCGCTGGTGAGCTTTGTGCAGAACTACCAGAGCAACAACCTCAGCGACCGCACCGTCAAGCGCCAGTTCTGGAGCCGCGAGAACGGTCGCTGGAAAATCATTCACGAAACCTCTCTTTAGGACTCCGCATACATGGTCAAGCTGCACACCAATCACGGCATCATCACCCTCGAACTCGACGCCGAAAAAGCCCCCAGGACGGTCGAAAACTTTCTGCAGTATGTGCGCGACGGTTTTTTCGACGGCACGATTTTCCACCGCGTGATTGACGGCTTCATGATCCAGGGCGGCGGCTTCGAACCCGGCATGACGCAGAAGCCCACCCGCGAGGCGATCGAGAACGAAGCCGGCAACGGACTGAAGAACGAGGCCTACACCGTCGCCATGGCACGCACGCCCAACCCCAATTCGGCCACCGCGCAGTTCTTCATCAACGTCGCCAACAACAGCTTCCTCAACTTCACCGCGCCGACGCCGCAAGGCTACGGCTACGCCGTGTTCGGCAAGGTGGTCGAGGGCACCGAGGTGGTCGATGCGATCAAGAAGGTCAAGACCGGCAACCGCGCCGGGCACCAGGACGTGCCGATGGAAGACGTCATCATCACCAGGGCGGAAATCGCCTGACGGCCCCGTGAGTCTGATCGCGTCGCACAAAACGGGGCGCACCTATTTTGTAGCCGACCTGCACCTGACGGACGAACGCCCGGTCGCTACCGGGCGTTTTTTTCGCTTTTTGCAGGAAGACGTCGCCGGCGCCGATGCGCTCTACATCCTGGGCGATCTGTTCGAGGCCTGGATCGGCGACGACCACGACGAGCAGGTGGCGCACGAAACCGCGCGCGCCCTCAAACTGCTGACCGATGCCGGCACCCCGGTGTATTTCATGCACGGCAACCGCGATTTCATGCTGGCGCAGCGCTACGCCGCACAGTCGGGCATGACGCTGCTCGCCGACCCGGTGCGCATCGACCTCTATGGCGTGCCGACGCTGCTGATGCATGGCGACACCCTGTGCACCGACGATACGGCCTACCAGGCCTTTCGTCGCCGCGCGCGGCACCCACTGACGCTGTCGATACTGCGTCGACTGCCCTTCGCCCTGCGCCGCCGCCTCGCGCGCCAGGCGCGCACCGGCAGCGAAACGGCCAAGGCCGCCAAGCCGACCGCGATCATGGATGTGAATGCCGATGAAGTGGTGCGCGTGCTGCGCGAACACCGGGTCGACCGCCTGATTCATGGCCATACCCACCGGCCGGCGCAGCATCTCCATGCCGTCGGCGACCACGATTGCGAACGCTGGGTGCTGCCGGACTGGTACGCCCGCTGGGGCTACGTGGTATGCGACGCCGCGGGCTGCGCGCTCAAGGCCGAGGAGTTATGACGGTGCGTCGACCTGCGGCATGCCGTCCGGCACGCGAAACAGGTCCGGTTGCAGCGGCTGCGTCGATTCGCTTTCGAATTGTCGCGTGCGCCCGGTGAACTCGCGCTCCTCCAGCGGCAGACCGAGTTTCAGCGTGGCGCCCGACTCCCACACCTGATTCGCCAGATCGCAGTCGTGCTGGATTTCGGCCGGCGAATCCTTCCATACACGGTATTGCATCGAGGCGAGGATGGATTTCAACTCGGCCATCGCGCGCGCCGCGTCCGGCGCGGCACCCTCCGCTGCAACCCCTTCGCTGCACACCACGCCCTTCACCGTCAGGCTGAAGCGCCGGGTGCCCGGCGCGCCGGCTTTCACATCGAGAACGGGCTTCCAGCCGGCCGGCCGCGGCGGCAGCGTGCCGGCGCTGAACACCATCGCCAGCTGGTTCCCGCGCATCACGTTGATGACCTTTTGCTGGCGCCGGTCCAGCAGGACGAAGTCGCCATCGTCGTTGCCGTCGTCCAGGCGCATGAAGCCCGGCGTCAGCAGGATACGCGTCAGGTAGGGCGGATCGCCCGGGTCCTGGTCGACATAGCGCAGGGCCGTCATGTCGGCGGCATGGACCGCGCCCGCGGCGAATACGCACAGCATCATCCAAAGTCTCATGCCGCCAGCCCCCGTTCCAGATCCGCCTGAATATCGGCCACCGATTCCAGCCCCACGGCGATGCGCACCAGGCCGTCGCCGATGCCGGCCGCCGCGCGCTGTTCCGGCGTCATCCGGCTGTGCGTGGTGGTGGCGGGATGGGTGATGGTGGACTTGGTATCGCCGAGATTCGCGGTGATCGACAGCAGCCGGGTGGCGTCGATCAGTTTCCACGCCGCATCCTTCCCGCCTTTCAACTCGAACGCGACGATGCCGCCGCCGGTTTTCTGCTGCGACATCGCCAACGCATGCTGCGGATGCGACGGCAGCCCTGGATACAGCACGCGTGACACCTGCGGCTGCGCTTCCAGCCATTGCGCCAGCGCCAGCGCATTCTTCGAGTGCGCGTCCATGCGAATGGACAGCGTCTCCATGCCCTTCAGGATCACCCAGGCGTTGAAGGCCGACAGCGTCGGTCCGGCGGTGCGCAGAAAGGTGTAGACGCCTTCCATCAGCGCCTGGCTGCCGAGCACTGCGCCGCCCAGCACCCTGCCCTGGCCGTCGAGATATTTGGTCGCGGAATGAATGATGATGTCGGCACCGAACGCCAGCGGCTTCTGCAACGCCGGCGAACAGAAGCAGTTGTCGACCGCGAGCCACGCGCCGGTTTCGTGCGCGATATCCGCCAGCGCACGGATGTCGCTCACCTCGGTCAGCGGGTTCGACGGCGACTCGACAAAGAACAATTTGGTGTTCGGCTTCACGGCCGCGCGCCACGCTGCCGGATCGGTCGGCGAGACGTAGGTCGTCTCGACGCCGAAGCGGCCGAGGATGTTGGAGAACAGCTGCACCGTGGAACCGAAAATCGAGCGCGAGGCGACCACATGCTCGCCCGCCTTCATCAGGCCCATCACGGTGGCCAGGATCGCCGCCATGCCGGACGAAAACGCCACGCAGCGCTCGGCGCCTTCCAGCGCGGCCAGCCGCGCTTCCATCATCTGGACGGTAGGGTTGGTGAAGCGTGCGTAGATCGGGCCGGGTTGTTCGCCCTTGAAGCGCGCGGCGGCTTCGGCCGCGTTCCTGAAAACGAAGCTGGAGGTCAGGAACAGCGCCTCCGAGTGTTCGTTGAACTGGCTGCGCACCGTGCCGGCGCGGACGCCCAGCGTCTCGATGTCGTAATCGTCGTTGTTCATATTCGATCCAAAAAATAAAAAACCCCGAACGGCAGGCGCCAGTTCGGGGTTGACGCTTTAGCCGAATTTATCAAGCGCCCGCAAGCTGGAGTTCAAATCGGCGCCAGGACAATGTACGCCCGACGCCCAACCGGGTCAACCGTTGGACGCCGCCAGATTGAGATCGAGTTGCTGGGTCGACAGCGCCGACGGCGGCGGGGTTTCGCCATTGCGCACGGCCTCCACGTAATTCAGGTATTCCGGCGTGACGTCGCCAGTGATGTAGCGGCCGTCGAAGCACGAGGTGTCGAAATCGAGAATCGCCGGATTGCCCGCGCGCACCACCTCCACCATGGCGTCGAGATCCTGGTAGATGAGCGCGTCGCAGCCGATCTCGCGCGCGATGTCCTCGTCGGTGCGCCCGTTGGCGATCAGCTCG
>JAKACL010000043.1 GCA_021821425.1 Pseudomonadota bacterium | reverse complement strand
GGGCGGCCGGTCATCTCAGGCGTCCTTCCATTTGATCGAGCAGCCCATGCTGGGAATCTGCTCGGCCGGGCCGCGCTGGGTCCGGGCGATCTGCTTCATCGCCTCGTAGAGATCGCGGCGCACGCCTTCGGGCGCGGTTTCCTTGCGCGATTCGTCGAAGCGCCCACGGTACTGCAGTTCGAACGTGCGGTTGAAGCCGAAGAAGTCCGGCGTGCAGACCGCGCCGTAGGCTTTAGCCACCGCCTGCGTTTCGTCGATCACGTAGGGGAAGGAAAAGCCGAACTCCGCCGCCGCCTTTTTCATGTTGTCGAAACTGTCCTCGGCGTAGTCGGTCGGGTCGTTCGACATGATCGCGATGGCGTGGAGACCATGCTGCCTGAGTTCGGCGAGATCGCGCACCAGCCGTGGGCGGATCGCCTTCACGTAGGGGCAGTGATTGCAGATGAACATCACCAGCAGGCCGTTCGGGCCCATCGCATCCTCGCGCGTCCAGTCCTTGCCGTCGACGCCGGGCAGGCTGAAGTCGGGGGCTTTCCAGCCAAAATCGCATACCGGGGTAGTAAGGGACACCATGACGCACTCCGCAGAATTCTGTTCAACACCTGCATAATAGCAACGATGCCTTTGCCCCGTTTTTATCTCAATGAGCCGCTCGCGCCGGGCGCCCGCTTCAGCCTGCCGCCGGGCCCCGCCCGTCACGCCGCGCGCGCGCTGCGCCTGGGGGTGGACGATGCGATCACGCTGTTCAATGGCCGCGGCGGCGAATACGCCGCGCGTATCGAGCGCATCCACAAGGACGACGTGGCGGTCGCCATCACCGGCTTTGCCGACGTCGAGCGCGAATCGCATTTGCGCGTGATGCTGGCGCAGGGCATCTCGAGCGGCGAGCGCATGGATTACACGCTGCAGAAGGCAGTGGAACTGGGCGTGACCGCCATCCAGCCGATTTCAGCCCGGCGCAGCGTGGTCAAGCTGGCCGGCGAACGCGCCGACCGCCGCACCGCGCATTGGCAGGGCGTGGTCGCCAGCGCCTGCGAGCAATGCGGACGCAACCAGGTGCCGGTGGTGGCGCCGCCGTTGCCGCTGGCGAACTGGCTGGGCCAGCCCACGGGTGGGCGCTTGCTGTTCCTGTCGCCGCTGGCCGAGGCCCGGCTGGCCGATCTGCCGCCACCCGAAGGGCCGGACTGGCTGGTGGCCGGCCCCGAAGGCGGGTTCGAAGACGACGAGATGGCCGCGCTGCATGCCGCACGCGCCATACCTGTCCGGCTGGGTCCGCGCGTGCTGCGCACCGAAACCGCCGCGCTGGCCGCACTGGCCGCCATGCAGACGCTGTGGGGTGATTTCTAGGCGCGCGGCGCCGCGTATCCGCTTAAGTCCTAGTGACGACTGACGGCGCCCTGCATGAAGCGGGGCATTTTTTCTGTATCCTTCGCCTAGCTCAACCCCGATCAGGCCATCCCGTTGAAAGACACTGCCGATTTCGTCCACTGGTTCCGCTCTGCTGCGCCGTATATCCACGGTTTTCGCGGCAAGACCTTCGTCATCGCCTTTGGCGGCGAACTGGTGGCCGACGGCGGTTTCGTGCAACTGGCGCACGACGTCAACCTGCTGAACAGCCTGGGCGTGCGCCTGGTGCTGATCCACGGCGTGCGGCCGCAGGTGGAAGCGCGACTGAACGAAAGCGGCACCGCGATCCGGTACGTGAGCGGGCTGCGCGTCACCGACGACACGGCGCTCGCCTGCGTCAAGGAAGCGGCCGGCACGGTACGGGTGGAAATCGAGGCGCTGCTGTCGCTGGGACTGGCCAACACGCCGATGGCCGGCGCCGACATCCGGGTGGCGTCGGGCAATTTCGTCACCGCGATGCCGCTGGGCGTGCGCGACGGCACCGACCTTTTGCATACCGGCGAAGTGCGCAAGATCGACGCGGCGGCGATCAGAAGGCGGCTCGACCAGCACGACATCGTGCTGCTGTCGCCGATCGGTTATTCGCCGACCGGCGAGATCTTCAACCTCAGCCTGGAGGATGTCGCCACGCAAGCAGCGGTCGAGCTCGCGGCCGACAAGCTGATTTTCCTGATGGACACCGAAGGCGTGCCCGACAAGGGCCGCACGATCCACAACACGCTCACCGTCAACGAGGCGCGCCAGGTGATGGAAAAGTCGACGCGCAGCAAGGCAAAAAAACTGCCCGAGGACGTCGCCTACTACCTGCCGTGCGCGATCACCGCCTGCACCGGCGGCGTCAAGCGCGCGCATCTGATCAGCCGCCACCGCGACGGCGCGCTCTTGTCCGAACTGTTCACCCGCGACGGCGTCGGCACGCTGATCACGCCGGCGCCGCTGGAAACCCTGCGCACCGCCACGATCGACGATGTCGGCGGCATTCTCGGCCTGATCGAACCGCTGGAACGCGAAGGCATTCTGGTGCGGCGCTCGCGCGAACTGCTGGAAATGGAGGTCGAGCGCTTTGTGGTGCTCGAATCCGACGGCATCATCGCCGGCTGCGTTGCGTTGTACCCATTTCCCGAGGAAAAGGCCGCCGAGCTCGCCTGCCTCGCCGTCTCGAAGGAATTCCGCGGCCGCGGCTTTGGCGACATGCTCTTGACCGAGGCCGAAAAACGGGGCAGGAAGGCCGGCTTCAAACAGCTGTTCGTGCTGACCACCCGCACCGAGCAGTGGTTCGAGGAGCGCGGCTTCGTCGACAGCAGTCCCGACCACCTGCCCAAAAGCAAGCAGGCGCTCTACAACTACAAGCGGAAATCCAAAGTGCTGCAGAAGTCGCTTTGATGCGATTGACAAGGACATCAGTGCGCACTTCTCTTTTCTGGCCAGGCCTGCCCGGCTCCCTCGCACGTAGGCTCGCGCCGTCCCCCGGCATGCTCTTACTTGCACTGTGCGGCCTGTTCGCGCTGCAATCCGCACAGGGTGCGGACAAACCGCTGGTGCTGGGCGTGTTTCCCAACATGACGGCCAAACAGATCGTCGAGACCTACCGTCCGCTTGCCGACAGCCTGGAAAAGCACCTGCGGCGACGCGTCGTCATCTACAGCGCGCGCGATTTCGAGACCTTCGCTGACCGCACCTACCGCGGCGAATACGATATCGTGCTGACCGCGCCGCACCTGGCCTTCCTGGCCCGCCAGGAAGCCGGCTACCGGCCGCTGCTCAAATATGCCCAGCCGGTCCGCGGCATTCTGGTGGTGCGGCACGACGCGCCGTTGCGCGAGCTGGGCGACCTGCGCGGCCGCACCCTCGCCACGGCCGATCCGCTCGCCGTGGCGGTGCTGGCCATCCACGCCGAACTGGCGGCCCATGGACTGCGGCGCGATCACGATTACCGTACGCTGGATTTCAGCACCCACCTCAACGCCGCGATGCAGGTCATCAATGGGCGGGCCGATGCCGCAGTGATGGGGCTGCACCCCTACAACCTGATGCAGCCGGAACTGCGCCGGCAATTGCGCGTGCTCGCCGAGACGCCGCCGCTGTCGAGCCTGATGTTCCTCACCCACCCGCGCCTGCGTGACGCCGAAGCGCAGGACATCCGCAAAGGGCTGTTGCGCTTTGCCGCCACCCCCAAGGGCCAGGCCTTCATCCAGCGCGGCGGCTACGGCGGTTTTGCCGAGGCAAGCGGACGCGAACTGGAATCCTTCCGTCCCTACGCATTGCAGGCGCAAACGCTGTTGCGCGACGCTGGCCGATGAAGGCATGGCTGGGCCGCCTGTCGCTGCGCTACAAGCTCACCCTCAGCGCGCTCGGCGTGGAGGCCGTGATGCTCAGCCTGCTGATCGTGCATGGCGTACAGCTCACCACGCAGACCTTGCAGAGCCAGGCCGAGCGGCGCATGCAGGAAATTGCGCGCACTCTCGAGGCGGCGCTGCTGGCGCCGCTGGCGCAGCAGGACGACGCCAGCGTGCGCGATCTCATCGAGACCCTGTTGCAGGCGGACGGCCTGAAAATGATCGCGGTGCGCGACAGCAACAACCAAATCATTCATCAGACCGGCGTCAGCGGCACAGCGACCGACTTCCATCGAACCCAGCCAGTCGTGGTGGCAGGCCAGCGCTACGGCGAAGTCGCCCTGGTGCTGTCGGGCAGCTTCATCCAGGAAGCGCGCGCTCACTATCTGCGCAACAGCCTGGTTGTCGCCGCCGTCGCGCTGCTGCTGACCGGCGTCCTGCTGGCGCTGTCGACCGGCGGGGTGGTGCGTCGCTTCGTCGCGCTGACGCGCGCCAGCAAGCGGATGGAACAGGGCGACCTCGACGTCAAGCTGAGTGGGGATGGAGAGGACGAGATCGGCCAGCTGATCGGCACCTTCAACCGCATGGCCGAGTCGGTCCGCTTCAACGTCGAACGCGCGCGCGAGAACGAGGCGCGCTTTCACGCGATTGCCGACTACACCCACGACATCGAGTTCTGGATGTCGCCCGAGGGCCGGCTGCTGTGGGTCAACCCGTCGGTCGAACGCATGATCGGCCACACCGTCGGCGAGTGCATGGGGAAAATGAACTTCCCTGCCGACATCGTCCATCCTGACGACCGCACCGCGGCGGAATTCCAGTTGCGCCAGGCCCTGCGCGGCACCTCCGGCCAGGGCTATGCGCTGCGGGTGTGCCGCAAGGATGGCGGACATTTCTGGGCGGCCATGAACTGGCAGCCGATTCATGACTACAGCGGGGTCTACCAGGGCATCCGCGCCAGCATCCACAGCATCGACGATCTCAAGGCAACCGAGGCCAACCTGCGCCAGGCCATCGCCGAGCTGCGCACGGCCGAAGGCCTGCAGGGCAAATACCTGGAGGAAACCGAGCAGGAACGCGCCCGCCTGGTCTCGCTGCTGTCGGCGATGAACCTCGGCATCCTGTTCGTCGCCGCCGACAACCGCGTGGTCTATCACAACCCGGCTTTCAGCCGCATGTGGATGATCGATGCCGAGGCCACGCTGATCGGCCTGCCGGTCAACGATGTGCTGGGCCAGTCTGCCTCGAAACTGTCGCACCCCGATCATTTTTCGCGGCACATGCTGTCGGTGCTGGAAACGCACGAGCTGTCGGACAGCTTCGAGATCCAGATGGCCGACGGCCGCATCATCACCGAGCTCGATTATCCGGTACGCGATCGCGAAGGCCGCTTCATCGGCCACCTGTGGATTTACGAGGATGTCACCCGCGAGCGCCAGACCGCCGAGCAGCTGGTGTACCTGGCCGAGCGCGACGCGCTCACCGGTCTCTACAACCGTCACCGTTTCCAGCAGGAACTGGGGCGCGCGATGCTGGAAAGCGACCGCCACCAGACGCCGTGCGCGGTGATGTTCTTCGACCTCGACGAATTCAAGGGCATCAACGACACCTATGGCCACCGCGCCGGCGATGCGCTGCTGATCCGGGTGGCCGGCGAAATCAGCGCGCTGGTGCGGCGCAACGAAGTGTTCGCCCGCCTGGGCGGCGACGAATTCGCCATCCTGGTCCCGAACATGAGCGGCAACGAGGCCGAAGTGCTGGCCGAACGGGTGGTGCGCGCGATCGCGCAGATTCCGCTCCGCTTCGAGGGGCAAAACCTGCGCGTCACCACCAGCCTCGGCATTGCCTACTTTCCGGCCCACGCCACCGACGCCGACGACCTGGTGGCACGCGCCGACATCGCCATGTACCAGGCCAAGGATGCCGGCAAGAACACCTGGCGTGTATTCCGCGCCGACAGCGCGGCAGACAGCGAAATGCGCCACCGCCTGTCCTGGAGCGAGCGTATCAGCAACGCGCTCGACAAGGATCTGCTGCTGCTGCACTTCCAGGGCATCTACCGCGCCGACGACGGCGTGCTCTCGCATCTGGAGGCGCTGGTGCGGATGCGCGACGAGCACGACCCTGACGAGCTCATCATGCCCGCCCACTTCATCCAGCTGGCGGAAAAGAACGGCCGCATCCTCGACATCGACCACTGGGTCCTGCGCGAGGCCTTGCACAGGCTGGCGGAAAATCCGGCGATCCCGCCGGTGGCGGTCAACCTGTCGGGGCGTTCGCTGTCCGAACCCAGCCTGCCGCAGTTCATCGGCGAGGCCCTGCGCGAATCGGGGGTGGCGCCCAGTCGCCTGATCATCGAAATCACCGAAACCGCCGCGGTGTCGGACCTGCACGACGCCCAGCGGATGATCGACGCACTGCGCCAGCTCGGCTGCGGCGTCTGTCTCGACGACTTCGGCGTCGGCTTCGCCTCGTTCGCCTATCTCAAGCATCTTGCCGTCGACACCATCAAGATCGACGGCATTTTCATCCGCGATCTGTCCAACGATCCCGACAACCAGGTGTTCGTGCAGGCCATGGTCAGCGTCGCACTCGGCCTCGGCAAATCGGTGGTCGCGGAATACGTCGAGGACGGGCCGACGCTCGCCCTGCTGCGCCGGTTCGGCGTCGATCTGGTGCAGGGCTACCACCTCGATCATCCGGTCGCCGACCACCCCGCACTGCGGCTGTAGCCCGGGGCAGGCCTGCCGGGCAGGTGGTAAAATGCGCCGCTTTTGACGCATCCCAGGATTTCCCGTGCTCACCGCTTCCAGCATCACTCTGCAATTCGCCGCCAAGCCCCTGTTCGAGAACGTCAACGTCAAGTTCGGCGACGGCAACCGCTATGGCCTGATCGGCGCCAACGGCTGCGGAAAATCGACGTTCATGAAAATCCTCGCCGGCGAACTCGAACCCACCGCCGGCAACGTCTCGCTCGACCCCGGCGAGCGCATGGCCTGGCTGCGCCAGGACCAGTTCGGCTACGAGGACCAGCGCGTGCTCGACGTGGTGCTGCAGGGCCACGCCGAGATGTGGCGGGTGATGCAGGAAAAGGACGCCATCTACATGAACCCGGAGGCGACCGAGGCGGACTACCTGCACGCCGCCGAGCTCGAAGCCAGGTTCGGAGAAATGGGCGGCTACGACGCCGAGGCGCGCGCCGGTCAATTGTTGCTGGGCGTCGGCATCCCGACCGAACAGCACAACGGCCCGATGAGCCAGATCGCGCCCGGCTTCAAGCTGCGCGTGCTGCTGACGCAGGCGCTGTTCTCCAACCCCGACATCCTGCTGCTCGACGAGCCGACCAACAACCTCGACATCAACACCATCCGCTGGCTGGAAAACGTGCTGAACGAGAGCAACGCCACCATCATCGTCATCTCGCACGACCGCCACTTTTTGAACCAGGTCTGTACCCACATGGCCGACCTCGACTACGGCACCATCAAGGTCTACCCCGGCAATTACGACGACTACATGCTGGCCTCGACGCAGGCCAAGGAACGCCAGGCGTCGGCCAACGCCAAGGCCAAGGACAAGGTCGCCGAACTGCAGGAATTCGTGCGCCGCTTCTCGGCCAACAAGTCGAAAGCGCGCCAGGCCACCAGCCGCATGAAGATGATCGACAAGATCAAGATCGAGGACTTCAAGCCCAGCTCGCGGCAGAACCCCTACATCCGCTTCGAGCCGGAGAAGGCGCTGCACCGCCGCGCGCTCGAGGTCGAGGCGCTCAAGTTCGGCTACGATGGCGCGCCGCTGTTCAGCAACCTCGGCTTCTCGCTGGAGGCCGGCGAGAAAATGGCCGTCATCGGCGGCAACGGCGTCGGCAAATCGACGCTGATGAAGCTGCTGATGGGCGAATTGACGCCGCAATACGGCGAGATTCGCTGGAGCGAGAATGCCAACGTCGGCTACTTCTCGCAGGACCACGTCGCCGACTTCGACAGCGACCTCAACCTCACCGACTGGATGCACCAGTGGACCCAGCCGGGCGACGACGAGCAGGTGCTGCGCGGCATCCTCGGGCGCCTGCTGTTCTCCGGCGACGACGTCAAGAAATCGGTGCGCGTGCTGTCCGGCGGCGAAAAGGGCCGCATGCTCTACGGCAAGCTGATGCTCGGCCGCCACAACGTGCTGGTGATGGACGAGCCGACCAACCACATGGACATGGAGTCGATCGAGTCGCTCAACCTCGCGCTGGACCTCTTCAAGGGCACGCTGATCTTCGTCTCGCACGACCGCCAGTTCGTCTCCAGCCTCGCCACGCGCATCCTCGAAATCACCCCGGAAGGCGTCGAGTTCTATATGGGCGGCTACGACGAGTATCTGCATTCCAAGGGACTCGAATGAGCGAAGCCGTCGTCATCGGCCTGGGGCAATTGGGCCGCGTCTTCGCGGGTGGCCTCCTGCGCAGCGGACACATCGTGGTGCCGGTCAACCGCGGCGACGACCTGTTCAGCGTCGCGCATGCGCATCCCGATCCCGCGCTGGTGCTGGTCGCGGTCGCCGAAGATGATCTCCACATGATGCTCGCGGCGATGCCGGGCGCCTGGCGGCCACGTGTCGCGCTGATCCAGAACGAGCTCTTGCCGCGCGACTGGGAGAAATATCACTACGCCGACCCCACGGTCATTTCAGTGTGGTTCGAGAAGAAGCAGGGCACCGACGCCAGGCCGCTGATTGCCTCGCCGGTGGCCGGCCCCGGCGCCGAATTGCTGTGCCGCGCGCTGACATCGATCGACCTGCCTTGTCGCGAAGTGGCCCCGGGCGCTGCGCTGCTGTTCGAACTGGTGCGGAAGAACGTCTACATCCTCACCACCAACATCGCCGGGCTGAAAACCGGGGGCACGGTGTCGCAACTGTGGACACGGCACGAAGCGTTCGCGCGCCAGGTGGCGAACGAGGTGATGGACATCCAGGACGCGTTGACCGGCGTTGCGCACGATCGCGACAAACTGATCGCGGGCATGCTCGAAGCCTTCGACGGCGACCCCGACCACGGCTGCACGGGCCGCTCGGCGCCGGCGCGACTGGCGCGCGCGCTCTCGCATGCCGACGCGTTCGGCCTGGCCGTGCCGACGCTGCGGGCGCTGGCCGACTGAGCGCTGGCTGCGCTAGATCGTGCGCCCCGTGGGTGGTTTCGCGCCGCCGCCATATACTCCCGCGTGATCGAACGGCAGCCAGCGCGAGGACTGGTCGGTCTTGATGCGGCCCTGAATCCGGTAGGGGACGCCCTGCTTGAGCGTGTCGGGGGTCAGCGTCCGCAGCTGCTCGAGCAGGTTTTTCGATTGCATGATCGCATCGATCTGCAGCACCGCGCTGGATGCTGCCGGGATTGTTGTGGCGGCGCGCGACAGGCTTTTGGCAAACGCGCGTCCGTTCACTTCCAGGTCGAACTCCAGCGCTTCGATGGTCAGGTCGAAATCGTTCGGGTTGGCCACTCGCAAGCCCACGTCGAAGTGTTGCTCAAGCAGGCCGATCTGCCGGAGGTCGACCGTGGCGACGCTGACCCGCGGCGCATGCATGTTCAGCGGCAGGCCGGCACACGCGGCAAGGCTGAGGATGACCGGCAGTACCCCTATACGCATGAAAAACCCTATCGAAGTTCGGCCAGCAGCTGCAAAGTCATGCGGTGCGCCTGCGCTGCGTAGCTGCCGCCAAACAAATTGGCGTGGTTGAGAATGTGATACAGATTGTAGAGCGTCCGGCGCGTAGCATAGCCCACGTCGAGCGGCCAGGCCTCGCGATAGGCGGCGTAGAAGCCAGACGCAAAACCGCCGAACAGCTCGCTCATCGCGAGGTCGCATTCGCGGTCGCCGTAATACGTCGCAGGGTCGAAGATCACCGGCGTTCCGTCCGCCAGAAAGCCGTGGTTGCCGCCCCACAGATCGCCATGCAGCAGCGCGGGCTGCGGCCGGTAGCCGATGAAAAATTCGCCCAGCCGCGCCATCAGCGTTTCACCATCGCGTTGCAGGGCGCCACCGTAGCCGTTCTGCGCGGCAAGCTTCAGTTGGAAACCGAGTCGATGAATACGCCAGAATTCGACCCAGTCGTCCAGCCAGGCATTCGGCTGCGGCGTGGCGCCAATCCAGTTGTCGCACGGCCCGCCGAACTGCGCGGCATTGACACGGTGCTGTTGCGCCAGCTGCCGGCCGAGCAGCGCCGCATCGCCGCGCCCGTCGAGCGGCAGGTATTCGAGCACCAGGTAGGCGTGATCATCTGCGATGCCCTGACAGATCACCTGCGGGACCCGCACCGCGTGAGCTGCCGCCAGCTCGGCAAGCCCGGCGGCTTCTGCCTCGAACACGGCGGGCAGTCTTGGCGCGGGCTGGGTTTTGACGAAGAACGTACGCGTGCCGTCGCCGAGCGTGAACGCTTCGCTGATGTCGCCGCCGTGCATCGCGCGCGTGGTCTGAGGCGCAAACGTCTCGCCGGTGGCGCGGCCGATGGCAGCAGCGAGTTCCTGTTCAAACGCCTTCATGCGTCGACCAGGGGCTGGATGCGCACGGCGAGCGCGGCGTGGGCACTGCGCAATGCAGCTTCGGCTTGCGCAGGCGTGGCCGCACGGCTGAAGAGGAATCCGAGGTAGCCCGCGCCTTCGGGCGGCGGCGCGACCAGTTGGCCGGCCAGCGCCGTGATCTCGATGCCGCTGATGTGCGGCACCGCGCGCGCGGCAGCGAGGCCGTCGACGCCGCGCAGGATTCCGCTGACCGGAATCGGAATCATCATCACGCCGGCAGCGCTGCCGTTCGCCTGTGTCGGCAGCGGCAGGCCCACAGCGTGGCGCAGCACGATCTCCGCGCTGTTCATGCCGAGCGTGGCATCCAGCACCCGGCCGCACAGGCCGCCGATGCCGCGCGGCGCGATTTCGAGCAGCCACGCGCCTGCGTCGTTGATGCGTGCCTCGGCATGCACCATACCTTCCGTCACCCCCGCCGCCACGCAGGCACGCGCGACCGCGTCGGCGAAGTCGCGCTGCGTCGCCTGTGGCAGGCGGGAAGGCGTGATGAACAGGGTTTCCTCGAAATAGGGTCCGTCGAGCGGATCGGGCTTGTCGAATACGGCGAGCACCTGCAAGCTGCCGCCGCACAGCACGCCGTCGAGTGCAACCTCGGCGCCGGGGATGAAGGCCTCGATCATCAAATTCTCACGGTCGCGCTGGGCGCGGTCTCGGATGCGCCGCACCTGCGTCAGCGCACGCGCAAGCTGGTCGGCATCGTCGGCACGGATCACGCCGCGGCTGGCATTCAGGCAGCGGGCTTTCACCACCAGCGGGAAACCCGGCGCCGCAGCCGCGTTCGCCCCGGCGTCGCCGATCTCGGCAAAGGCCGGGTGCGGCAAGCCGATCGCCTGCTGCAGTTGGCGGAAACGCAGCTTGTCGGTCAGCGTCGCCACCGCCGCGGGAGGGTTGCCCGGCACGTTGAGCGCCACGCGCAGCTGCGCCGCCAATGCCTGCCCGTGATCGTCCACCGCCAGCACCGCATCGACCGGGTGCTTGAGCGCCGCCAGCACCTGGGGCAAGGCGGCCGCGGGCTGGTCGAACGGCACGCTCATCAGAGGCGGCAGGCCCCAGCCGGGCGCAAGCCGGTGGCAGTAGTCGGCGCAGGCGACGAGCTCAATGCCGAGCCGCGCGGCGGCGGCGATGAAATCCGGGTTGGCGTAGCCCGCGGCGGGGAGCAGCAGGAGCAGGCGGGGCATGGCGTTTAAAAACTGGCGAGCTGGGTTTCGGTCGGCTCGGCGCAGCAGTACCACGGCTCCGAGTGATGCGGGATGGCGGTGCCGAACTGTGCCGGATCGAGCGGCGGCGCCGTCTCACCCAGCGCGGCATGGGTGCGCGCCCAGATCCCGGCGAACACGTCGGCGCGCGGCAATGCGGCTTTTTCCGCATCCATCGCCCAGGCCATGATCTCAGCCTGCAGCGCGTCGACGCGTGCATCGACGGCCTGCCAGGGATAGCCGAGCAGGGCCTCGTCGAAAGCGCCGACGCGCGCGGCGAATTCCGGCAGCCGCATCAGGTACGATCCCTGCGGCACCAGCAGGCGGATCGCCAGCTGCACCGGCGGCACCGCCTCGACCAGCCGGAGCTTCAGCAGCGTGACGAGCAAATCCCGATAACCTGCCAGTGCGGTCCACGGCGTGAACGGCACGAAGGTGGGCGCAAGCGCAATGCCGAGCGCGCGGCTGTGCGCCAGCGCCGCCTCGAAATCCGCGTGGGTGTGGCCCTTGGCGAGCCGGGCGAGGATCGCATCGTCGACCGACTCGACCGCGGTGACGATGAACAGCAGGCCGCATTGCTTGAACCGAGGCAACAGTTCAGCATGATTCAGCAGATGCTCGACCTTGATCGTCGCATCCCAGGTCAGCCCGGGAAAGCGCGCGTGCAACGCCTCGGCGACCTTCAGCGCGTGGGTCGGGCCGTTGAGGAAATCGGGGTCGCCGAAGCTGATGTGCGCAGCGCCCACGGCCACTTGCTGTGCGATATCCGCGATCACCGTCTCAACCGGGACGACGCGGAATTTGCCCTCGTACACCGGCACCACCGGGCAGTGGCGGCACAGGTGCTTGCAGCCGCGACTGGCTTCGGCAAAACCGGTGGTTTTTTCCGTGCCGTCGGCCAGGATCAGCCTGGCATAGCGCGTCAGCTCGGGCAGCGCGCTGCGGTCGGGCAGCAGGAAGTCGATTTTCTCGCGGCGCACCACGGTGGCGGCCGGCGCAACGCCGGTCTGCACCCAGGCCAGCAGGTCGGGTTCGGATTCGCCGCCGAAGATCGCCTCCACGCCCAGGGTTCTCAACCAGTCCGCGTTGACCGGCGCATACAGGCCGAACGCGGCGATCCGCGCGTGCGGTGCCAGCGCGCGGATTTTCGGCAAGGCTGCAGCGGCAATTCGCGTGGCGGTGTGCATGCCCAGATAGATCGCGACGTAATCGGCGTCGACGAACGTGGCCGGGTCGAGCTTTTGCTGCGACAGGTCGACGCACGCGACGGCAATATCGGCCCGCCCGAACCACGCGGCCGGCTGCGCCAGATTGAACGGCTGACGCCCCAACTCGTAGGGGCTCACCAAAACAATACGCGCCCCGAAGGGCGCGCATGTGTGTGCCGTGCAAGCCGTCATGGCAAGACGCTCACTTGGCCTTGGGACGCTGCTCGAACATCTTGGCAATGCCGGGATCGCGCGATGCGCCGGCGGCTTCCATGCGCTTCAGGTATTCGTCCCACAGCGCGGTCTGGTTGACCCCGAGGTCGTAGAGGTATTCCCAGGAATAGATGCCGGTGTCGTGGCCGTCGGAGAAAAAGAAATTGATGCCGTACAGACCGACCGGCTCGGCGGCGTTGATCAGCACATCGCGCTTGCCGACCTGCAGCACTTCCTGCCCGGGACCGTGGCCGCGCACTTCGGCGGACGGCGAATAAACGCGCAGGAACTCGAACGGCATCTCGAAGCGCGCACCGTCTGAAAACGCGATTTCCAGTTTGTGCGAAGCCTGATGCAGCTTGATGTCGGTGGGGGTGGGAATTGCCATGATTGAAACACTCGAATGAACGCCAGCGCACAGTTTAAACCCGCGATGCGGGGATTAAACCCCTGCGCGACCAGGGCTGGCGCAGGAAGGGACGATGAAATTTGGCGCGCCCGGCGCGATTCGAACGCACGACCCCTGCCTTCGGAGGGCAGTACTCTATCCAGCTGAGCTACGGGCGCCTGGAGCTCGGTGCTCCCGGGACCGCGAAGCATAGCCGGTTTGCTCGGGGGCGTCCATCCACCCGCCCGCCCCGCCGCCCTTTCCTGCGGGGGCGGCTTTCCCTATAATTCCGGCTTTTGACGCAACCCCCCTAAGGATATTTTCCATGGCCGATTCGCACGCCAAGATGACCCAAGCCACCCCGCAGGAAGTCATCATTTCCGTTATCGCCGGACTGCTCGCGCCGCTGCTGGCCATTTTTCTGATTGTCCAGCTGGTGCTCGGCATTCAGGAAGACCACAAGTCCGACACCACCAGCGAAGCCGCCCAGAAGGCCACGCTCAAGCGCATTCAGCCGGTGGCCAAGCTGGTCGCGCTCGACGCCAACGCGCCGCGCGTCGAAAAATCCGGGCAGGAAGTCTATGACGCCGTATGCGCCTCATGCCATGGCTCGGGCGCGTTGGGCGCGCCCAAGTTCAATGCCCGTGGCGACTGGGCCGGCCGTCTCGGCCAGGGCTACGACACCCTGGTGAAGCATGCGATCGAAGGCCTGCGTCAGATGCCACCGCGCGGCGGCGACAGCGACTTGTCGGATATTGAAATGGCACGCGCCGTGGCCTATCTGGCCAACTCGGCGGGTGCCAGCTTCAAGGCGCCGGAACCCCCTGCGGCCCCTGCTACCGCAGCGCCGGCGGCACCCGCTGCAGCGGCTGCGCCGGCGGCGCCCGCCCCCGCCGCGG
>JAKACL010000042.1 GCA_021821425.1 Pseudomonadota bacterium | reverse complement strand
CAAGGTTCCCGCACAGGCGGCGAAGCGATGGCCCGGCTACTCGCCGATCCCCGCAGCGCCATCCCCGAATTGATCCGGGGTTCGATGACGCTCCTGATCGAGGAGATCCGTCTTCTGGAGCAGCGCATTGGGCTGCTGCCGGTTTCGTAGACACACCTTTAAGCTTTTGAAGCCTCCTCGAACTGTACCGGACTGACGTAACCGAGTGTTGAATGGCGACGCGTCGGATTGTAGAAGCGCTCGATGTAGTCGAACACATCGGCACGTGCCTGTTCCCGGGTGCGGTAGGTCTTGCGGCTGATTCGCTCCGTCTTCATTGAACTGAAGAAGCTCTCCATCGCCGAGTTGTCCCACACCTCGCCAGCGCGACTCATCGAGCAGGTAATGCCGTTCTCCCTGAGCAAGCCCTGGAAGTGCTCGCTGGTGTACTGGCTGCCCTGGTCCGAGTGGATGCAGAAGCTCGACTGGCTTGCCGCGGCGCCAGACGGCCATCATCAAGGCATCGGCCACCAGTTGCGAGGTCATGCTCTCCTGCATCGACCAGCCGACGATGCGCCGCGCGTACAAGTCCAGCACCGCCGCGACATACAGCCAGCCCTCGGCCGTCCAGATGTAGGTGAAGTCGGCCAGCCACTTCTGGTTGGGGGCTTCCGCCTGAAACTGCCTGTCCAGGACGTTGTCGGCGATGACGCTGCGCGAGCCCTTGTCCTGCGGAAGTCCACGTCGTCGCGGCCTCGCCCGAAAGGCCTGTTCGCGCATGAGCCGCTCGATGCGGTGCACGCCGAACTGCAACCCCAACGCCAGCACGTCATGCCAGACCCGCCGCGCACCATAGGTGCGATCGCTGCGAATGAAGCTCTGGCGCACCTGTGCGCCCAGCAATTCGTCGTCCCGCTGACGCTTGCTTGGCGAGCGCCCCAGCCAGGCATAGAAGCCGCTACGTGAGACACCGAGCGCCCCAGACATGATTGCTACCGGCCAGATTCCTCGGTGTTTCGCCATGAAACAGAATCTCACATCGATTCCTTCGCGAAGTAGGCCGCGGCTTTTTTCAGAATGTCTCGCTCCATCCTGAGCTTCGCGTTTTCTTTCTTGAGCCAGGCGATCTCGGCCAGCCCGGGCTTCATCTGCCCGTTGCCCCGGAAAGGCCTGTTGCGGGTCGCCGCGCTGCTCGCGCACCCACTTTCGCAACACGTTTTCGTGAACGTCCAGATCCCGGGCCACCTGACTCGCGGCTACGCCGCGCTCGGTGACCAGCTTGACCGCTTCAATCTTGAATTCCCGGCTGACTGCCGTCTTGTAACCATGAACTACCTCCGATTTCACACCTTAACAAAGTGTCTTTGAAACCGGCAGCAGCCCATGGATCGGTTCCCAGACCATGGCGGCATACCCCATGCAGGGACTCCGACTCATGCGTCCTTGTCACGAAGCCGTGCCCCGCCATGAGGGTTTCCTATAGGTTGTACCGTATATCACGCGCCAAGCGCCTGGAGTCGACCTTGTCCAGGTTTGAAATCGTGATGCGCAAACCAGGAATGATTTCCCGCACGCTAAAAGCCTCTCCATTGCGAACCAGCCAACCGTGTTTGGCCAAAGCAAAGACAACCGGCTGGCTGTCCTGTCGCAACGGCACCCATAGATTCAAGCCATCCGCCGGCGTGGCGACGGGTATCTTGTGATCAGCCAAAGCCGCCGCCAGCCAGGCGCGACGACGGCTATAGTCCTGTCTCGCCTGGGCGACGCGCGAGGACAGGGTCTCGCTTGTCAGGCACACAGCAACAACGTCCTGCAGCAGATGACTCACCCAGGTCGTGCCTGAGGCCAGGCGCAGTCGCAACCGCAAAGAGGTTTGGCGGTCGCTGGCGACGAACGCCACCCTCAGATCCGGGCCGAGAACCTTGGAGACCGACCGGACCAGCGCCCAACGCTGTGCCTCAGCGGGAATCACCGAGTGATACGCCGTCTCGGACAGCAACGCGAAATGATCGTCGACGATCACCAGCACGTGAGGGTGTCGAGCTAATACCCGCCGTAGCGCCTTGGCGCGCGTCGGGCTCAAACTGCACCCGGTGGGGTTATGCGCACGCGGCGTCAAAATGACCGCTTGTGCCCCGCCAGCCGACAGCGCCTCCTCCAGGCTCTCGACGCGCATGCCCTCGCCGTCCACCTGCACGCCGACTGCCTCCAGTCCGCTGGCCCGCAGGGTGCTTATGCTGCCGAGGAAGCACGGATTTTCCACGGCCACCTTATCACCCGCGACCAGATTTGCAGCCAGCAGTCGTTCGACGGCATCTACCGCACCATGGGCGAGATCGATCTCGAATGCCTCCGGGCAGTCATCTGCAAACCACTGCCTTCCGTAGGTGTCGAGTTCGGGGTTGACGGTGGCCTCGCCGTACAACCTCGGGTGATAGGAGGACCGGGCAACGGCATCTCGAATGTCCGGTAGCCAGACCGGATTGGGATTGCCGCTCGCCAGATCGGTCAGCGGTGTGCCGAGCAGCGCGCCTTCCTGCTCCCCCAGTGTCTGCTGTTCGCGGATGACCGTTCCGAGCCGCCCGTGGGCGAGCGCGATGCCCGTTGCCACCAGCCGCTTGTAGGCCGCCGCCACGGTGTTGCGGTTGACGTCCAGTTCCATCGCCAAACTACGCACGGGCGGCAATGACTGGCCTGGGCGCAATCGCCCCGATTGGGTCAACAGACGCACGCTGTCATAGATCTCTGCTGCAGTTCTTCCGCTTATTTTCATTTTGTCCTAGGACAATATATAATTTGACACATAACAATTATACGCTGATGTCCAACCCCTGTTCAGCCCCAGTTTGGCTAGCGGGTCCATTGAGTGAGGAGGACTCTATTTTGAACGATCCAGAAACTGAAGAATGGCTTGCCACTCCGCCACGGTATCCGCAAGCCAACACCCTCGAGGATTTTCGTCACAACCTCGACGCTGTCCAGACACGCATCGCAGACGCCTGCCGTCGCGTCGCCCGCGATCCGGCCGACGTTCGGCTGTTGCCGGTCAGCAAGACAGTTGACGAAGCCCGCATCCGGCTCTCTTATGCCGCCGGCTGCCGCCGGCTGGGCGAGAACAAGGTGCAGGAGGCCCACAGCAAGTGGTCGACCATGGCCGACCTACCCGATTTGCACTGGTCGGTAATCGGGCACCTGCAGACCAACAAGGCCAAACTGGTAGCCGGCTTCGCCACGGAATTCCAAGCGCTTGACAGCCTGCGCGTGGCCGAGGCCCTTGATCGCCACCTGCAGGCTGAAGGCCGCTCGCTCGACGTGTTCGTTCAGGTTAACACTTCAAGGGAGGCCAGCAAGTACGGCTTGCCTCCGGACGACGTACAGGCATTCGTGCGCAAATTGCCAACCTTTTCTACCTTGCGCGTCCGCGGCCTGATGACTTTGGCCCTGTTGAGCCGTGACGCCTTGCGGGTCAGGGCCTGCTTCGTCCTCCTGCGGTCGCTGCGCGATCGCCTGCGTCAGGACGCCCCCGCAGGCATTGAGATGAAAGAGCTGTCGATGGGCATGTCCGGCGATTTCGAGATTGCCATTGAGGAAGGCGCCACGGTCGTCCGTGTCGGCCAGGCCATTTATGGTGCCCGTTCCTTACCCGACAGTCATTTCTGGCCCGCCGCTTCCGCCGAGAACTAAATGGAAACCTTCTTCCTTCAACCTCAACTGCAAACCCCGCCTTTCCCGGCCCAAGCGTGGTTGGCATCCGTGACCGAGAGGCCGCCTATTCACTGAAAAGCTGCATCCACCTGCACGATCAAGATTGGAGTCGAGTTATGGAACGAGTAAACGTTGAACAAGAAGCTGCTGTCGGCAGCATGCTTAAGAAGTTATCTGTGCTTTGGAAGAGCCGCGCGGCGGTCAATCAGGAACCGCTCGACTATTCGAGCCTGGCGTTCGATCCATCAAAGAAGGACTTCTGCGTCTCCTTATTACCATTCCGGGATCACCCGGCATGGCTCGATGCGCCCGAAGAACTCAAGTCGAAGTGTCTTTCCTACGCTTGGGGCATCTACAACCTGAAAACCATCTACATCGAATGCAATGTGGTCACGCCCGCTTGCGAGGACATCATCAAGACGCCTCCGATCAGCAACAATCGATTCTTGTTGCAGGATGTGATGTCGGAAGCCTTGCTGGATGAGGCACTGCATACCCGGATGTGTATGCTGGCCTGTAACTACATATACAACATGCGTGGCATCCCGCCGCTGGACTTCGCCGACTTCAATCTGGTGCAGTGGCGCAACAACGTCCTCAGCACGTGCAATGCTGAATGGGAGCGCCGTTTGACCCGCTTCGCCATTGCTTGCGCCAGCGAGACGCTGATAACCGAGTACCTCAAGACACTGGCTGAAGACGGCTCAATCCAGAGTGTTTGCCATGAGGTCACCAAAACCCACGCGATGGACGAATGGAGTCATTCGAGTGTCTTCAGTTTCGTCGCCACCGACATCGTTCAAGGTCTCAGCAGTAACGAACGCGAGTATCTGCGATCGGTGATTCTCCAGACCGTCCAGATGTTCGCCAATAACGAGCTTGGTGCTTGGGCCACCGTGTTCTCGATGGTGAACTTTCCCTACGCCCGGGACATTCTGCACGACACTGGCGACAGCAATGAGATCAATGTTTACACGGACTCAGTTGAAAGCCTTATTGACCGGGTCGGGCTCGCCCGTAGCGGGCCAATTCACTCCTTGATCGCTGCGGCTCATGCAAAGAATGAAGGGAAAGGGGTACGTATATGAACCAGATCATCCAGGCCCGCTGCGAGTATATGCGCGCTGAAGCCGGTGGTATTAAGGTCTTCGCGCTACGCGCCCATGGCGCCGACACCGAGTTCCTCGATGCGCTTCAACCCGGTGGACATGTCTCCATTCGCTATCCCGATTTCTCCGGCTCGCCTCAGCAGCGGTTTTATTCGATCACGCGCATGAATGAGCCCGATCTCTTCGAAATTGCGGTTAAGCGAACCGGACATCGCGGCGTATCGGACTATTTGCATTCGACTGTGAAGGAGGGATCGATCATTCCGCTTCAGTATGCAGCCAGTACCGTCACTGTGGCATCGATCAGCAACTTCCAAAGGGTCGCGATGCTGGCTGGCGGCATTGGCGTCACCTTGCCGATGGCTCTGATTCGAGAGCTGGCCTCGTTGTCGCGAAGCGGAAAGCACGTACCTGCCGTCACCTTACTGCTGTGCTTCCCGCGCGTCGCAGACGTACCGTTTCTCCACGAATTGCTCGAATTAGCCCTCACCACAGATTGGTTCACCTTCCGCGTGTTCGTCACCCGCGAAGATATTCAGGCATGCACCCACTTCCAGCCGGGGCGTCCATCCGACCAGTCTTTGGAAGCCCTGCAGCAACCCGATGCGGTTGTAATCTGTGGAAGTCGCACATTCGCTCATGAGTTCCGACAGCGCGTAAACCATCGGTTTCCAGGCGCATGCTTGTTCGTAGAATCCTTCTCCCCCCCGTCCTCGCCAAGGGAATCGCCTCAGGCGCCCCCTACCTCCGCACGGTTACTGCTCGCCGAGACTGGCTGTGCGATCGAAGCGGATACCAGAAAAAGCATCCTCGAGAATCTGGAGACAAACAATATTCCTATAAGGAGCCAATGCCGTTCTGGCATCTGTGGGGCCTGTCGTCTCAGGATTATCTCGGGGAACTACCGGTTCGAGCCAGACTTCTGTCTCAGCGAAGAAGACAGAGCCAACGGCCATGCGCTGGCTTGCTGCACGTTTCCGAAATCTGGAGACGTCACCATCGCGCTGCACGCCACACGTTGATGCTGCGCTCCTAACAGGATGCGAAGCCCCAGCCACACACACGATTAAGGACATACCAAATGAAATCAGCCGTTGCCATCCGCCACATTCATTTCGAAGACCTAGGAACCTTGGAGCCGTTGCTGCATGAACGCGGCTACACGGTGCAGTATGTCGATGCCACCGTGGAAGACCTCGCCGCGCTTGACGTGCAGACGCCAGACCTGCTCGTGGCGTTGGGCGGTCCCATTGGCGCCTTCGACGAAAACGTATACCCCTTCCTCGCTGACGAGCTGGCGCTCGTGCAGCGTCGCTTGGCAAGCAAACGCCCCATTCTGGGCATCTGTCTGGGCGCCCAACTGATAGCCCGCGCCTTGGGTGCCCCGGTGTATGCCTTGGGTAACAAGGAAATCGGCTTCGGGCCACTTACGCTGACAAACGACGGCCGCACGTCCGTCCTGGCGCCGCTAGGCGATACGCCGGTACTGCACTGGCACGGCGACCAGTTCGACATTCCGCCCGGCGCCGTACGACTGGCGAGCACTGCGATCGGCGCAAACCAGGCTTTCGCACAGGGTCCTGGGGTGTTGGGGCTGCAGTTCCATTTGGAGGCTGACAGCCGGCTGATCGAACGTTGGTTGGTCGGCCATGCCTGCGAGCTGGCCCAGGCCGCTATCGATCCGTGCACGCTGCGCGCCCAGGCACGAGAACACGAAGCGAAACTCTCTTTGGCAGCGCGCAGCGTATTTACAGCCTGGCTCGATGGCATCGAGGCCACCGTGGACGCATCAGCATCTTGATGATACGAACCTTGTTTAACAGTGCAGCGGCCAGCCCGACATTGCAGCCGCTGCCCATCGATGTCGTGTCGGTGCAATCTCAGGTGGTCTATGGCCGCGTCGGCAACAACGTCGCCACCCCCACCTTGGAGTCATTTGGCCTGACCGCCGCGGCGGTGCCGACGGTCATGCTCAGCAACACTCCGCATTACCCGACCATCCACGGCGGGGTACTTCCCACGGAATGGTTCAACGGCTATCTGTTGGATTTGTCGGCTCGTGATGCACTACGACAGACAAGAGCCATTCTGCTTGGCTATCTAGGCAACCCGGCCCAAGCCGAGGTGCTGGCCCGCTGGATTAGTAATCTCCATGATGAACGGCCAAGCCTGCAGGTGATCGTTGATCCGGTGATCGGGGACCATGACCACGGAGTCTATGTCGATCCGGGCATAATCGAAGCCTACCGCCGGCACTTGCTGCCTCTGGCGCATGGCCTGACGCCGAACGGTTTCGAGCTTGAGCGCCTGACTGGTCAGCCCACAGGCGATATCGGAAGCGTTATCGCCGCCGCGCGAATGCTGCTGACAGGACGTACCCAATGGGTAACCGTGACCAGTGCCACACCCATCGCCTTGTCACCTGCCGAGATGCAGGTCGCCGTCGTCACCCGCGACGAAACACGAGTCTTGAAGCACCCTCGCATCGCGACCTCGCCCAAGGGCACCGGCGATCTGTTCGCTGCCGCACTGACCGGGCATCTTCTGGAGGGGGCCTCGATATTCGAGGCCGCTGCGCAAGCCTGCAACCACGTTGTCATTGCCCTCAAACACACCCACCGGGCACGTTGCGCAGAACTACTGCTGCCCCCGGTGGGGCGCGCTTCTTGTTCAGGATGATCGCATGCGCACCTATCGACTCATCATTCGGCGCCACAACAGGCTGTTGGGCCATTTTGAATCCAGCACCCCCTGGTCGCGGGAAGCTGTCGAGGACATCGTCGCACGCCTGGGCACGGACGATGGCTACCAACTTGAACTGCTGGTCGCCGATGATGAGCGCCGCCTGCTGGAAAGCAGTCCTGAAGGGATAAGGGTGCTAAGCATCGAATACCGGTTCAAGACCGTGGTCCTGGGCACCTGAATCAACCTACTGGAGAAAAAATTGTTATGCCGATTTCCACACTGCACTTGATGCAAGCCTATTCGCGTCAATCGGTTTCATTCACCCACGGACTCGGGGCTCACCTGTGGGATGCACAGGGTCGAGAATACCTCGATGCCATCGCCGGGGTGGCCGTGTGCAACCTGGGCCACGCCCATCCCGAGATTGCCCGAGTCATCGCCGATCAGGCCGGACTACTGTTGCATATCTCCAATATGTTCACGATCGCGTGGCAGGAGCGCCTGGGTGAGCAACTTTGCTCGCTCTCGAATATGGAAACCGCATTCTTCTGCAACTCCGGCGCGGAAGCCAACGAAACAGCACTCAAGCTGGCGCGTCTGCACGGCAATCGCAAGAAGGTAGTGCAGCCTCAAGTGCTGGTGATGGAAAACAGCTTCCACGGCCGCACGTTCGCCACACTGGCCGCCACCGGCAATCCATCCGTGCATCATGGTTTCGAGCCGCTGATGCCCGGCTTTGTGCGCGTGCCCTATGACGACATTGACGCAATCCGCCATGTGGCTACGCGCTCACCCGGCATCGTTGCGGTGCTGGTCGAGCCCGTGCAAGGCGAAGCCGGCGTGCGCATCGCTTCCGCCGAGTACCTGCGCGCCTTGCGGGTGTTATGCGACGAGAATGATTGGATGTTAATGATGGACGAGGTGCAGACAGGTATGGGCCGCACCGGCACTTGGTTTGGTTTCCAGCATGCCGGAGTGTTGCCTGATGTCATCACCTTGGCCAAAGGGCTAGGCAACGGATTCCCCATCGGCGCCTGCCTTGCACGTGGCCAGGCCGCCGCGTTGTTCTCGCCCGGCCACCACGGCTCAACCTTCGGCGGCAACCCACTGGCCTGCCGGGTGGGTTGCACGGTCATTGACGTGATGCAGCGGGATCAGCTTCCAGAGCGCGCGTCAGTTGCCGGGCGCCGCCTGCTGGCCAGCCTGCAGGCGGCGTTGGTCGGCGTCCCCGGCATAGTCGCCATCCGCGGCCAGGGACTGATGGTCGGGATTGAACTGGATCGACCTTGCAACGAGTTGGTGCAGCTGGCATTGGCCGATGAGAACCTGCTCATCAGCGTAACCCGCGACAGGACCGTCCGCCTGCTACCCGCGCTGGTATGTACCGACGCCGAGATCGACCAGATTGCTATCCGCACCGGCAGACTGGTGCGACAGTGGGCGCATGCCCTGGTCGAGCTGTCCGCCATGAACGGATGAGACGAACAGTACAACCGACAGCCTATTGAGGCCACATGGCGGGCTACGAGCGTATAGCCGATGTAATGGGCAACTTAAGCTCGGCTTCAAGGACGCGTCGGGCGTACCGAGCATGAACACGCATTCGACTCACGCCATGATCAGGCACCATCGAATGATGGCATAGGACAAAGGGCGCCATGGAGTTGCGACACCTTCGTTGTTTCATTGCCGTGGCCGAAGAACTGCACTTCGCTAGAGCGGCAGAACGACTGCACATAGAGCAGTCGCCGTTGTCGCGCGCAATCAAGGAACTGGAAGAAGATCTGGGAGTGCGGCTGTTCGAGCGCACCACCCGCAGCACCCGACTGACTTGGGCCGGGCAGGTCTTTCTGGAGGACGTTCGACGTGTCTTCACTACAATTGATCAAGCCAAGGCGAGCGTCAAAGCTGCAGCCACAGGCTATCGCGGCATTCTGCGTATCGCGCTCTCCGACAGTGTCGCTCAGCCACGGCTCGCCGCATTGCTGGCCCAATGCCGGGAAGAGGAGCCTGAGGTGGAAATACGCCTGTTTGAGAAGCCGCTCTCGCAGCAGGTGAAGGGCTTGCGTAGTGGTCTATACGACGCGGGGCTCGCACAGACCGCCGATGTGGGAAAAGGCATCATCGCGGAGCCAGTGTGGAGCGACGCGCTCGTGGTCGCCGTTCCTGCACGTCATCCACTGCTTGCACACAAACGCATCCCGCTGGACGAAGTGTTGAGGTATCCCCTTGTGTTGTGCCAGCTGGAAATGTGCGAAGGCTACTGCCGACAAATCGAGACCGTATTACGTGCCGCCGATACACGGCCCATCGTGGCAGAGTATGTTGCCACTCTCGACTTGATGATGACGCTGGTGACGGCAGGCTACGGTCTAGGTTTCGCAAGTGCTTCGCAGATTCCTGTATGCCGCCACCAGGAAGTGATTGCGCGCCCATTGGCGGGGCTCGCGCCGATGCTGACGACCTACCTGTTGCGGCCTGACGTGGATCCGTCCGAGCAGCTGAATCGTTTTATCAACCGGGCCAATCCAGCCAAACCGCTTGTACACGACAGCCCGGCATGATGCAGCGGGTTTCATCCTTCCAGGGCATGAGAGGAAAAAACATGAGGCACATGGTAGTGATTCTTGCAGCGACCGTACTCACCGCATGCGGGCAGTCCGCCCCTACGGATACCGTCGAATCTCTAGTCGCCAATCCCGGACGGCTCAAGGAGGTGCAGCGTCTATGCAAGGAGAACCACGCGAAGATGGGCGATGCCACTTGCAACGCCGCGGCCGAAGCTTTCCGCCGACGTTTCATGGGTGACGGCAAGGGAAAGTACTCGCCGCGGCCAGCGCCGCAAGACTGACCGCGACTGTCCTGCTACGCGCCGGACCGATCGGAGGAATCCAATGGTCATGCGTTCTTGTGCCTGCTCGTTGGCACTCAAATATATTTTTCTCGGAAAATCGCCATACACGCCGAAACGCGCTGTCGTTTACGGCAATGTGTTCCATTTTCCCCCAACTAGAAATCTTGTTTTCTACGTCTCCGCTATCCCGATAACGGTCTTTGACCGGTTCTGAAACGAACTCCACTCTGGCGCCTGAGGCACATCGTTGTCCGCACGTTGTGCGGGAGTGCAATTCAGGGGGTCATGATGCAGGGAACCAGTGTGCTGTTCGGTCAGATCCTGGCGGTGTTCGGGATCGTGATCGCGGGAACGTGGGGGGCCACCCAATGGACCGCGGCACACTTGGGCTACCAGCTACGCCTGGGTGCACCGTGGTTCGACCTGCTGGGAACGCCAGTCTATCACCCCTGGCGGCTGTTCGAGTGGTGGTATTTCTTCGATGCCTATGCACCCGATATTTTTATGCGTGGTAGTGCCATCGCAGCATGCAGCGGCTTCGCCGGTGCTGGGGTGGCCATCGCCATGTCGGTATGGCGCGCACGGCAATCCAAGCTGGTCACGACCTACGGCTCGGCACGCTGGGCACTACCCGCTGAAATCCAGCGGTCCGGCCTGACGGGTTCTGCTGGGGTTTTCCTGGGCCACAAGGACGGCGACTATCTGCGCCACGAAGGCCCCGAACATGTGATGGCCTTCGCGCCCACCCGCTCCGGCAAGGGTGTCGGCCTGGTGGTGCCAACGCTGCTTTCGTGGCCGGGCTCCGCCGTGATCCACGACATCAAGGGCGAGAACTGGAACTTGACCGCCGGATGGCGCTCGCGCTTCTCGCATTGCCTGCTGTTCAACCCGACCGATGCGAAATCGGCCGCCTACAACCCGCTGCTCGAAGTGCGGCGCGGCATGCACGAAGTACGCGACGTGCAGAACATCGCCGACATCCTGGTCGATCCCGAAGGCGCGCTGGAGCGGCGCAACCACTGGGAGAAGACCTCGCATGCGCTGCTGGTCGGCGCGATCCTGCATGTGCTTGACGCGTGCGAGGATAAGACACTACGCGGTGTCGCCAACTTCCTATCCGACCCGGCCAGCCCCTTCGAGGCGACACTGCACCGGATGATGACGACGCGACACCTGGGCGAGACGCCACACCAGGTGGTCGCCTCCGCCGCGCGCGAGGTTCTGAACAAAAGCGAAAACGAGCGCTCGGGTGTGCTGTCCACCGCGATGAGTTTCTTGGGCCTGTATCGCGATCCCACGGTGGCCGAAGTGACCTCGCGTTGCGACTGGCGTATCGCCGACCTGATCGACGCGGATCATCCGGTGTCGCTGTACCTGGTGGTGCCGCCGTCAGACATCAGTCGCACCAAGCCGCTGATCCGCTTGATTCTCAACCAGATCGGCCGACGCCTGACCGAATCGCTCGACGGCTCGGACGGCATTGCTCGCCGCCACAAACTGCTGCTGATGCTCGACGAGTTTCCGGCGCTGGGACGGCTCGACTTCTTCGAGAGTGCGCTGGCCTTCATGGCGGGCTACGGGCTGCGCGCCTTCCTGATCGCGCAATCGCTCAACCAGATCGACAAGGCCACGGCCAGAACCATTCGATCCTCGACAACTGCCATGTGCGCATCGCGTTTGCAACCAACGACGAGCGCACCGCCAAGCGCATTTCGGAAGCATTGGGCACCGCGACCGAATTGCGCGCGCAGCGCAACTACGCGGGCCACCGGTTGGCCCCGTGGCTCGGACACTTGATGGTGTCGCGGCAAGAAACCGCACGGCCACTGCTCACCCCCGGCGAGGTGATGCAGTTGCCACCTGATGACGACGTGGTGATGGTGTCCGGCCATCCGCCGATCCAGGCGAAAAAAATTCGCTACTACCTGGATACGAATTTCAACACGCGCATCCAAGCACCGCCGCCATTGCGGCCTGGGCATTACGCCGATGTACCGGCGCCACGACCCGACGACTGGGCTGGACTGGCGATCCCAGCCACATCGATTCTCAGCCTGGTACTTCCTGCGCACGGTGAGGTCATCGACGACGGCGGTCTCCAGCAACAGCCGGAACTGGCCGAAGTCGCGTTCACACCGGAGCCCGAACACACGGTAGACGACCTGGGTTTGCTCGATGACGACGACCTGCCGCTACCTCTGCCCGCCCAGCTCGATCCACGCCTGCAACGCACCGCGCGGCTGGCCGCCCTCGACCCTGACGATGGAATCGCGCTATGAGCCGCACCCGCCTGAATCTCTTCATCGAACCCGAGCACGCCAAGCGGCTCGACGAGCTGGCGACCATGAAGGGCTTGTCCAAGTCTTCCATCATCGCCGCTGCGCTGGCCTCGTTCCTGTCGCCCGATTCCGGCGACCAGCGCGAAGCGGCTATCGCCAAGCGGTTGGATCGCTTGTCTCGCCAGCTCGACAAGCTGGAGCGCGACCAGAACATCCTGATCGAGACGCTGGCGCTCTACGTGCGCTACTTCCTCACCGTCAGTACCCCGGTGCCGGAAGCGCATCAGGAAGCGGCACGCGCCCAGGGCCGCGCACGCTTCGAGCAGTTCATCGAACAGCTCGGCCGGCATCTGCTGCGCGGGCGCAGCCTGGTCAGGGACGTGGTCGAGGAAATCCAGCCCGATCAGAGCCAGTTCTTCACCCACGACAAAACCAACCCCAGCGAAGCGCCTGCTGACGACGAATCAGGAGCAGTCCCGTCATGAACAACGCACTGCATAATCATGACGTGTCGACCTCGCTGGCGCTGGAGCGTCGCGTGCGCATGCTGCGCACGGCCATGGGGCCGGACATCGCCAAGGCTTTGGACGACCCCGACGTGGTGGAGGTCATGCTGAATCCGGACGGTCTGCTGTGGGTGGATCGGCTGGGCAGCGGTCGCGAACCGCTGGGCATCCGCTTCACACCCGCCGACGGCGAGCGCATCATCCGCCTGGTCGCTGCGCATGTGTGCGCCGAGGTGCATGCGGGCAAGCCGCTGCTGTCCGCCGAGTTGCCGGAGACGGGCGAACGTTTCGAGGGTGCGCTGCCACCGGTGACGCCGGGGCCGGTCTTCGCGCTGAGGAAGCGCGCGGTCGGCTTGATCCGGCTCGACGCCTACGTGGCCGACGGCATCCTGACCGAGGCTCAGGCGGAATTTCTGCGTAACGCGGTGTGCGCGCGCCAGAACATCCTGATCGCGGGCGGCACCAGCACCGGCAAGACCACGCTGGCCAACGCTCTGCTTGACGAAATCGCCGCCACCGGCGACCGCGTGATCGTGCTGGAAGACACGGTGGAGCTGCAATGCACGTCACGCGACCATGTGCCGCTGCGCACTCGTGCCGGCATCGTGACCATGGCCGAGCTGGTGCGCTCGACCCTGCGGCTGCGCCCGGACCGCATCGTCGTGGGTGAGGTGCGCGGCGCCGAAGCTCTGGACTTGCTCAAGGCTTGGGGCACGGGCCATCCGGGCGGTATCGCCACCGTTCATGCCGGTTCCGCTGCGGGCGCGTTGCTGCGCCTGGAACAACTGATCCTCGAAGTCGCCATGACGCCACCACGCGCGCTGATCGCGGAAGCGGTCAACGTCATCGTCTACATCGCCGGTCGCGGCCATGCGCGCCGCGTGCAGGAAATCGCCTGCGTCACCGGCTTCGACAGCCGCGGCTACCAGCTCAGTAGCGAGCTGATGCATTTCACCCCATCCCTTTCCTCAACCACCGGAGAACCGTCATGACGACTTCACGCATTTCCGTAAAACCTGCCTTGCAATTAGTGGCTCTCGCCGCCCTGCTGGCCATCACCATTCCCGCGCACGCAGCAGGCTCGAACATGCCATGGGAAGCCCCGTT
>JAKACL010000255.1 GCA_021821425.1 Pseudomonadota bacterium | reverse complement strand
TCGAAGAAGGCGCGGTGCTCGACCGTTTGCAGGCGCAGGAAGGCGACATACAAAAGCGCCATGACGACGACCGAGAAAACCGAATAGGCCGGCCAGTGCGCGTCCGACACGAAGTCGGGAATGAACATGCCCAGGCCCAGCGCGGTGAGCAGCATGGCGAGGTAGGCGTTGGCGGAGCCGAGATTGTATTTCTGGATGCCGTGGCGCAGGCCGCCGACGATGGCGGCGATGCCGAGGATGCCGTTGATGTCGAGCATGACCGCGGCGAACACGGTATCGCGCGCGAGCGTCGGGCTGTGGCTGTCCATGAGCATCACCACCAGGATCACCACTTCCACCGACACCGCGGACACGGTGAGGATCAGGGTGCCGTAAGGCTCGCCCAGGCGCACCGCCAGCACCTCGGCATGGTGTGCGATACGGAAGGCCACGCCGATGACCGCAGCCAGCACCAGCGCGAACAGGCCCCACAGCGCCAGACCACCGGCGTGCACCGCGGAATGCTCGAGCGCGAAGCCCAGCACGCCGGCCGCAATGGCGGCCAGCAGCGGCCATTCGCAGCGCAGATATTTCGCCGAAAGCATAATCAGGGCTTGGCGGTCAGTTCGCGGAAGCGCAGCTTCTCGGCTTCATAGCGCTCGCGCACCTTGACCATGGCTTCCTCGTTGGTCTTGATCGTACGCCGCGCCTCTTCGACCTCGGCAAGCTTGGCTTCATGCTGCTGCCGGAGGTGATCCGGGACGGGCTTGCCCGTTTTCGACGCTGCCGCGATTTTCTCGCCCAGTTCTTTCGAGCTGGGCTCAAGCTGCTTGAGACGGGCCTGCGCGCTCTTGATGAGCAGATTGTGGTGTTCCAGCGCGCGATCGCGCGCGAGATCGATTTCCTTCTCGCTGGTAAAGGTGGCCAGCAGCGCGCGATCCTTGCGCGCCTGCTCTGCCGCGACCTTCCTGCGTTCGGCCGCTTCCGCCTCGGCGGCGAGCCGTTTCCGCTTTTCCTCGGCCGACTCGGTTTTCCTGACGACGCTGCCGCCCTTGCTCAGCTCGGCGTTGCCCTGGCTTGCGGAGGCAGGCGGCAGGGTGTCGGTGTAATGCACCTTGCCGTTCTCGTCCACCCATTTATACAGCTTGGCCTGTGCGGGAAGCGCGGCAACTGCAAGCAGCAACGGAAGCAGCAGCTTATACGCCATATTGTTCACGATATTTCGACACTGCATTCAAACGCTCCTCCCAGGAAGGGTCGGTTTTCAGGTAAGCAATCAAATCATCCAGCGTAACGACCGCCGCCACCGGCATTCCGTACTGCTCGCGCACTTCCTGCACCGCGGACTTGTCGCCCTGGCCGCGCTCCATGCGGTCCAGCGCGATCACCACGCCGGCCGGCGTCGCGCCGTGCGTGCGGATCAGTTCCACCGATTCGCGCACCGAGGTGCCAGCCGAGATCACATCATCCACGATCAGCACGCGGCCCTTCAATTCCGCACCCACCACCGTGCCGCCTTCGCCGTGGTCCTTGGCTTCCTTGCGGTTGAAGGCGAACGGCACATTGCGCCCCATGGCGGACAAGGCGATGGCAATGCTTGCGGCGAGCGGAATGCCCTTGTAGGCCGGCCCGAACAGCACGTCGAACGCGATATCGGATTCGACGATGGCTTTGGCGTAGAATTCGCCCAGCTTCCTGAGCTTGTCGCCATCGTTGAAGAGGCCGGCATTGAAGAAATAAGGGGACAGCCGCCCCGCCTTGGTCTTGAACTCGCCAAAGCACAACACCTGCGATTCGATGGCAAACTTCAGAAACCCGGTTTTGTAATCGGACATTTTTGTCGCTTCTTAAATTACACGCATGAGAATTATATCGGCCAACCTCAACGGCATCCGCTCCGCCGCGACAAAAGGCTTTTTCGACTGGCTGCCCGGGCAACAGGCCGACGTGCTGTGCGTGCAGGAACTCAAGGCGCAGGCTGCCGACCTCAGGCCGGAGTTCATCCAGTGCGGCGGGCTGGCGGGCGCCTTCCATTATGCGGAGAAAAAGGGCTACAGCGGGGTCGGCATCTATACCCGCAAGGCGCCGCAGCGGATCATCGAGGGCCTGGGCGTGCCCGAGTTCGACGCCGAGGGTCGCTATCTTGAAGCGGATTACGGGAAACTTGCCGTGATTTCGCTCTACCAGCCTTCCGGCTCCAGTTCCGAGGAGCGCCAGCAGGCCAAGTTCCGCTTCATGGAAGCGTTCTTTCCGCATCTGGAAAAACTCATCAAATCCGGGCGCGAAATCGTCATCTGCGGCGACTGGAACATCGCCCACCGCGAAATCGACCTCAAGAACTGGAAATCCAACCAGAAGAACTCCGGCTTCCTGCCCGAGGAGCGCGCCTGGATGACGCGACTGTTCGACGAGCTGGGCTGGGTCGACGTCTACCGCAAGCTTTATCCCGAGCACACCGGCGAAGCCTACACCTGGTGGAGCAACCGCGGCCAGGCCTGGGCCAAGAACGTGGGCTGGCGCATCGACTACCAGATCGCCACGCCCGGCATCGCGGCGAAGGCGAAATCCGCCTTCGTATACAAGGACCAGCGCTTCTCGGACCACGCACCGCTCATCGTCGATTACGATTACGCTCCATGACCGCACGCGCCCACCCCTGGCTTTCCGCCCTCAGGATCTACGCCCACCCGCGCGTGATCGGCATGCTGTTCCTGGGCTTTTCCGCCGGGCTGCCCTTGTTGCTGGTGCTGGGCACCTTGTCGTTCTGGCTGTCGGAGGCCGGCATCGAGCGCGCCACCATCGGCCATCTGTCCTGGGTGGGACTGGCCTACGGCTTCAAGTT
>JAKACL010000041.1 GCA_021821425.1 Pseudomonadota bacterium | reverse complement strand
CGCGATCCTGGCCGGCGACACCGAGACCGGCATCACGATCATGCAGATGGACGCCGGCCTCGACACCGGGGCGATGCTGACGAAAACGCCGGTACCGATCCGCGACACCGATACCGCAGCCAGCCTGCACGACACGCTGGCCGCGGCCGGCGCCCGCGCGATCGTCGCGGCGCTGGAAAACCTGTCCGCCTTGGTGCCGCAGGGGCAGGACGACCGCGAAGCCACCTACGCCGCCAAGCTCGGCAAGGAGGAAGCGCAGCTGGACTGGCGCCAGCCGGCCGACGCGCTGGCGCGCGCGGTGCGCGCCTACAATCCGGCGCCCGGCGCGTGGACGCTGCTCGACGGCGCGGCGCTGAAAATCTGGGCGGCAGAGGCCGTTGCCGGCGCAGGCCAGCCGGGCGAGGTCCTGCGCGCTGAAGCCGGGCTGCTGGTCGTCGCCTGCGGCAGGGATGCACTGGCCCTGCATGAGGTGCAGCCCGCGGGCAGCAAGCGGATGCCGGCGGCGGCATTTCTCGCCGGCCGGCCGCTCGCGCCCGGCATCAGTTTCGGTCGCTGAACCCCGCTCAACGCGATGCCCGTCCTGATATCATCCGCCGCTTGTCGCAGCGGCCGCAATCCCATGAATCAGGCAATGAACCCGAGCGTGTTTCCCGATGCGTAATCTGCAAAAACTGGCCGCCGGCGCGCTCGAGGAGGTGCTCGACGGCGCGGCGCTGCACCAGGTATTGCCGCGACGCCTGCAGCAGCTGCAAACGCCGGGCGAACGCGGCGCGCTGCAGGACATCGTGTACGGCAGCCTGCGCCAGCTGGGGCGCCTGGATGCCTGGCTGGCGGCCTTGCTGGAGCGTCCGCTGACCGACCCCGAACTCGGCTGGCTGCTGCGCGTGGCGCTCTACCAGCTGGCCTACACGCGGGCGCCCGCGCATGCCGTGGTGCACAACGCCGTCAGCGCGGCGGGCGAAGGCTGGCGCCGCGGTCTGGCCAACGCGGTGCTGCGCAACTTCCAGCGCCGCCGCGCCGAACTGGAAAAACGCGCCGACGAACAGCCGTCCGCGCGCTGGTCGCATCCCGACTGGTGGATCGCCAAACTGCAAAGCGAGCACCCGGCGCACTGGCAGGCGATCCTCGAGGCCAGCCTGCTGCACCCGCCTTTCACGCTGCGCATCAATTGCCGCTATGGCGATGTCGCGGCGTATCTGCGGCGCCTCAACGACGCCGGCCTGCCGGCCCATCAAACCGGCCCCGATGCGGTTACGCTCGACCGCGCGGTGCCGGTGCACAGCTTGCCCGGCTTCGACGAAGGCCACGTGTCGGTGCAGGACGCCGGCGCGCAGTGGGCGGCGCGCCTGCTCGATCCACAAGCCGGCGAGCGGGTGCTCGATGCATGCGCCGCGCCGGGCGGGAAGACCGGCCATCTCCTCGAGCGAAGTGAAGTCGATCTCGTCGCGCTCGACGTCGACGCGGCGCGGCTGGCGCGGGTGCAGGACAATCTCGACCGCTTGCAGCTGACGGCCACGCTCGTTGCCGGCGACGCCGCGCAGCCCGACGCATGGTGGGACGGCCGGCCGTTCGATCGCATTCTGGCCGACGTGCCGTGTAGCGCCTCCGGCGTGGTGCGCCGCAACCCCGACATCAAGTGGCTGCGCCGCCCCGAAGACATCGCTCAATTTGCCGCCCAGCAGGCCGTTATGTTGGAAACGCTGTGGCGACTGCTGGCCCCCGGTGGTACATTGCTTTACGCCACCTGCTCGATATTCCATGAAGAAAACGCTGGGCAGGTGCAGGCGTTCCTGGCGCGCCATGCCGGGGATGCCGAACGCTGCCCGCTTCCAGAACCTTTGTCCGACGGATCCTTGCTGCCCGACGCCGAACATGACGGTTTTTATTATGCCCTGCTGCGCAAGATCTGACTCCCTGCTACGCAGGCTGGCCATGCTATGGCTGGCAGGCTGGCTGGCGTTTGCCGGCAGCGCGCTGGCCAACGATAAAAGCGCAGTGCGACAGGCCGCCATCGAGGCCACCCCGCAGGGCTATGTGCTGGATGCGTTGATCGACATCGCGCTCAATTCCACCCTGGAAGACGCGCTCGCCAAGGGCATCCACCTGCATTTCCTGCTGGAGCTGGAATTGAGCCGCCCGCGCAGCTGGTGGTTTGACGAAGACATCATCGAGCCGGTGCGCAAGCTGAAAATTTATTACCACCTGCTGTTGCGTCGCTATGTCGTCGAAACCGGGTATACCACCCGCACGGCCGCCACCCTCGACGAGGCGCTCACGCTGCTGGGGCAGGTCGAGAACTGGCATATCCTGGACCGCGGCGTGCTCACGACCGGCCAGCGTTACGACGCCCGCCTGCGACTGCGTCTCGACACCGCGCAGCTGCCCAAACCGCTGTCCATCGGCGCGGTGACCAGCGACAAATGGGAACTGGTGACACCCTGGTACAACTGGTCGTTCGAAGCACCCCTCGTCAAATCGCCCATGCCCTGATGCGCCGTCTGATTGCCGCCGCCCTCGTCATGGGCATCGCCTTGCTGGGTTTGCTGTTCTACGCCAGCGGCGACAGCGCCGTGTTCTCCGACTCTCTGCCCACCCTGTTCGTCGTCGGCGGCGTGCTCGGCGTGGCGATGCTGCTGCTGCTGGGCTGGCGCTTGTGGTGGCTGCAAAAACGCATCCGCCGCGGCGTCTTCGGCGCCAAGCTCACGCTCAAGCTGCTGGCGATGTTCGGCGTCGTCGCCCTGCTGCCCGGGCTGGTGGTGTACGGCGCCTCGGTATTCTTCCTCAATCGATCGATCGAAACCTGGTTCGACGTGCGCGTCGACAATGCGCTGGCCTCCGGCGTCAACCTCGGCCAGGCCGCGCTCGACGACCTGCTGCGCGAGCTCGACAAAAAAGCCCAGCGCATGGCGCTGTCGCTGTCGGACGAAGGCATGGGCTCGATCATCACCAGCCTGTCCACCCTGCGCGAGCAGAGCGCGGTGCAGGAACTCACGCTGTTCGACGAACGCGGCGGCGTGATCGCGCACGTCAGCGGCGAAAGCGGCACCCTGCTGCCGGTGCTGCCCGAACGCAGCGCGCTGTGGCAGGCGCGGCAGCAGCAGCCCTACAGCCGCATCGAGGAGGTGCCCGAGCGCGGACTCATCATGCACGTCATCGTGCCGGTCTACACCAGCGCGCTGACCAGCGATACCCGCGTGCTGCAACTGGTGCAGCCGGTGCCGGCCAGCCTCGCGCGCGATGCGCAGGCGGTGCAGCGGGCCTACCAGGAATACCAGCAGATCGCGGTGTCGCGGCTGGGACTGAAGCGCCTCTATGGCGTGGCGCTGACGCTCACGCTGATGCTCGCGTTGCTGATGACCCTGGTCATCGCCTACCTGCTGTCGGAACGGCTCGGCGCCCCGCTGCGTTCGCTGGCGCGCGGCACCCGCGCAGTGGCCAAGGGCGATTTTTCGCAGATGCCGACGGTGAAAAGCCGCGACGAACTCGGCGTGCTGATCCAGTCGTTCAACCGCATGACGCGCCAGCTGTCGGAGGCGCGCGAGCAGGTGGCGCAGACCCACCAGCAGACCGAGCAGGCCAAGGCTTTTCTCGAGCGCGTGCTGGCCAACCTGTCGTCCGGCGTGGTGGTGCTCGACGAGGCGCTGAAGGTCCGCACCATCAACAGCGCGGCGGCGCAGATTCTGGGTGTCGACGCGTCCGTGCTCGACGCGCGGCCGCTTGCCGGGCTGGGATTGCCGGGCGAGGTGCTGAACGAGTTTGGCACGCGGGTGGTCGCGCGCTTCGGCCAATATGCGGGCGAATGGCAGGAGCAGATCGATTATGCCGGCCCCGGCGGCAGCCAGACGCTGCTGCTGCGCGGTACCCGGCTGCCGCCCGGCGTCGAGCGCGGCTACGTGCTGGTGTTCGACGACGTCACCAAGCTGATCGACGCCGAGCGCAACGCCGCCTGGAGCGAAGTGGCGCGGCGGCTGGCGCACGAGATCAAGAATCCGCTCACCCCGATCCAGCTCTCGGCCGAGCGCATCGCGAGGAAACTCGACGGCCGCCTCGAAGTGGCGGATGCCGAGTTTCTGTCGCGCGCCACGCAGACCATCGTCAACCAGGTCGCCGCGATGAAGAGCATGGTCGACGCGTTTGCCGGCTATGCGCGGATGCCGCGCGCCAAGCTCGAGGCGCTCGACCTCAATGCGCTGGTGCACGAAGTGCTCGCGCTGTACGACGCGCGGGCGCTCGGACTGCAGCTGCATCTCGACGCCGGTCTGCCGCGCGTTGCGGGAGACTCCACATTATTGCGACAGGTGATCCATAATCTGTTGCAAAATGCGCAGGATGCGCTGGCGGGCCATGCCTCGCCAAAAGTCGAGATCGGCACGCATCTCAACAACCAGGCCGTTTGCCTGACCGTAACCGACAATGGAGCCGGCTTTCCGGAGCACCTGATGACGCGGCTGTTCGAGCCCTATGCAACGACCAAGGCCAAAGGGACGGGTCTGGGGCTGGCCATCGTCAAAAAAATCGTGGAAGAGCACCAGGGCAAAATCCAGATCGAGAACATCAAATCGGGCGGCGCGGCGATACGCATCGCGCTGCCTGTTTTTTCGGCAGCCGGAGAACACACGTGAGCGGGCATATTCTCGTCGTCGACGACGAAGTGGGCATTCGTGAATTATTGTCGGAGATTCTCACCGACGAAGGCTACGACGTGCACCTGGCGGAAAACGCCGAGGCCGCGCGCGCCTTCCGCGCACTGCGCCGGCCCGACCTGGTCCTGCTCGACATCTGGATGCCCGACACCGACGGCGTGACCCTGCTGAAGGAATGGGCGGGCGGCGGCCAGCTCACCATGCCGGTGGTGATGATGTCCGGCCACGGCACCATCGATACCGCGGTCGAGGCCACCAAGCTCGGCGCGGCCGACTTTCTGGAAAAGCCGGTGACGCTGGCCAAGCTGATCGACACCGTCGGCAAGGCGATCAAGCGCGGCGTCGCCCTGCCGCGGCGCGCCCCCAGCATGGACCTGTCGGCGCTCGGCCGCAGCCCGCTGATCCTCGATCTGAAAAAACGCCTTAGCCAGATTGCCGGCAATACGGCGCCGGTGATGCTGCAGGGCGAACCCGGCAGCGGCTTCGAGGTATGCGCTCACTTCCTGCATCAAACCGGCACGCCCTGGGTCGAGATCAAGGACCGCGCGCGCCTGGTGTCCGACCCGCTGAGCTTTGTCGAATCGCTGGGCAACGGCACCCTGTTCCTGTCGGATGCGTGCGAACTCGCGCGGCTGGAGCAAAAAGGCCTGGGTCTTCTGCTCGACCGCATCGAAGGCACCGGCGCGCGTCTGGTGTGCGCCTCCAGCCGCAGCCTCGACGCCATGGTGGCGGCGGGCGAATTCGACAGCCGGCTGTTCTACCGTCTGTCCAGCCTGGCGATCCAGGTGCCGCCGTTGCGCGAGCACCGCGAGGACATTCCCGAGGTCGCCAACTTCATGCTGGCGCAGCTGATCGAAGCGGGCGTCTGCCCGGTGCGCCGGCTCACCACGCCGGCGCTGAACCAGCTGCGCAATTTCGACTGGCCGGGCAACCTGCCGCAGCTCAACAACGTGGTGCGCACGCTGGCGGTCACCGCACTGGCGGGCGAAATCGACGCCATCGACGTCAACCGCGTGCTGGCGCCGATGAAGCAGGCCTCGCCCGCGGTGGCCCACGGCATCCCGCTCGACATCCCGCTGCGCGAGGCGCGCGACGCGTTCGAGCGCATGTACTTCGAACACCTGATCCAGAAGGAAGGCGGCAGCATGACGCGGGTGGCCGACAAGTCGGGGCTGGAACGCACCCACCTGTATCGCAAGCTCAAGCAGCTCAACATCAAGCATGGCCGTCGACTTGACGAAGACCTGTGATACGGGTGAAGCGCCAGGCGTGAGGAATACGCGGCCTCTGGCGCTCCCCCCTCCACTCTTGCCTCGCATCTCATCATGAAGATCATCATCCTCGGTGCCGGCCAGGTCGGCGCCAATCTGGCCGCCAGCCTGGTCGCCGAGAATAACGACATCACCGTGGTCGACCTCGACGCCGCCCGTCTCTCCGAATTGCAGGATCGCTTCGATCTGCGAACCGTGCGCGGCCACGCCGCCCACCCGTCGACGCTGAAGGTGGCCGGCGCCGGCGACGCCGACATGCTGGTGGCGGTGACCCAGAGCGACGAAACCAATCTGGTGGCCTGCCGGCTGGCCGCCACGCTGTTCAACATTCCCACCCGCATCGCGCGCATCCGCTCGAACGACTTTCTGGAATCCGAAGGCGAATTCCTGTCCGAGCACTTCGGCGTCGACCACATCATCAGCCCCGAGCAGGAAGTCACCGACACCCTGCGCCGGCTGATCGAGCACCCCGAAGCCTTGCAGGTGCTGGACTTTGCCGGCGGCAAGGTGCGTCTGGTCGCGGTGCGCGCCTACCATGGCGGCCCGCTGATCGGCCACGAACTGCAGGATCTGCGTCGCCACATGCCGGACATCGACGCGCGGGTGGCGGCGATCTACCGGCGCGACCGCGGCATCGTGCCCACCGGCATCACCGTCATCGAGCCGGGTGACGAGGTCTTCTTCCTCGCCCGCAAGCAGGACATTCCGGTCGTCATGCGCGAGCTGCGTCGCATGGAGCGACCGGTCAAGCGGGTCATGATCGCCGGCGGCGGCAACATCGGACGCCGCTTGGCGGCGTCGCTCGAACGCAGTTACGAAGTCAAGCTGATCGACCACAACAAGGCCACCTGCGCGCAGCTGGCCGAACAGCTGCACCGCACGCTGGTGCTGCAGGGCGACGCTACCGACGAGGACCTGTTCGAGCAGGAAAACATCGAGGCCATCGACGTCTTCTGCGCGCTGACCAACGACGACGAGGACAACATCATGTCCGCGCTGCTGGCCAAGCGCATGGGCGCGCAGCGGGTGATCGCGCTGATCAACCGCTCGGCCTACGTCAACCTGGTGCAGGGTGGCGAGATCGACATTGCGATCTCGCCGGCGCAGGCCACGGTCGGCCCGCTGCTGTCCAAGATCCGCCGCGGCGACATGGCGGCGGTGCACAGCCTGCGGCGTGGCGCCGCCGAGGTGCTGGAAATCGTCGTCCACGGCGACACGAAGACGTCCAAGGTGGTGGGCAAGCGCATTGGCGACGTGGCGCTGCCGGATGGCGCTTCGATTGCCGCCATCATCCGCGGCGAGGAAGTGCTGATCGCCCACCACGACACCCTGATCAAGGCCGAGGATCACCTGATCGTGTTTGCGCTCAACAAGCGCATCATTCCCAAGGTCGAAAAGCTGTTCCAGGTCGGTTTCGGCTTCTTCTGATCCGGCCTGCAGACTCACGTACGCCCGATTGCCGGATCGTGCCCCACGACGCAAAATGAATGAGCCCGCGTCTCGCCTGCGAGTGAGTTCAAGCCGGATACGCCGGCCGATCTCCCGCTTTGCACCGGTTCTGCATGTGTTCGGGCTGGTGATCCTGATTTTTTCCTTCACCATGCTGGTGCCGCTTGTCACGGCCCTGGTCGGGCACGATAGCGCCCAGTTCGCGTTCGACGAATCCTTTGCCGTGACGCTCGTTGCCGGCTTTGCGCTGTGGCTGGGCGCGCGGCGCTGGCGCCGCGAGCTCAAGGTGCGCGATGGTTTCCTGCTGGTGATGCTGGTGTGGACGGGCCTGCCGGCCTTCGCCACCCTGCCCTTCCTGATCCATACGCCGGCGATGGGTTTCACCGACGCCTATTTCGAGACCATGTCGGGACTCACCACCACCGGCGCCACCGTGATGAGCGGGCTCGACACCCTGCCGCCTTCGCTCAACCTGTGGCGCCACCTGCTCAACTGGCTGGGCGGCATGGGCATCATCGTGCTGGCGGTGGCGATTTTGCCGTTGTTGGGCGTCGGTGGGCGCCAGCTGCTGAAAGCCGAATTGCCGGGACCGATCAAGGACACCAAGCTCACCCCGCGCATCGCCGACACGGCCAAGCTGCTGTGGGCGACGTATGCCGCGCTGACCGTGGCGTGCGCGCTGGCGCTCAAGTGGGCCGGCATGAGCTGGTTCGACGCCGTCTGCCACGCCTTCGCCGCACTGAGCCTGGGCGGCTTCTCGACGCACGACGCCAGCGTCGGCTATTTCGACTCGCCGTTGATCGAAGCCGTGCTGATCGTTTTCATGCTGCTGGCCGCGCTCAACTTCGTCACCCATTTACTCGCCTTCCGCCAGAAGAGTCTGGCGGCGTACCGGCACGATCCCGAGGTGCGTGGCGTACTGGGCGTAGTGATCGCCAGCTGCCTCGGCATCAGCCTCTATGTATGGCAGGCCGGCGTCTATCCGGAGTTCCTGACGGCGTTGCGCCATGTCAGTTTCAATCTGGTTTCGCTTGCCACCGACTGCGGCTTCGTCAGCACCGATTTCAATACCTGGCCGATGTTCGCGCCGATGTGGATGCTGTTCCTGTCCTGCATCACAGCGAGTGCGGGCTCGACCGGCGGCGGCCTGAAGATGATTCGCGCGGTGCTGATGTTCCGCCAGGGCGTGCGCGAGCTTGAGCACCAGCTGCATCCTGCGGCGCGCCTGCCGGTCAAGATCGGCGGCCACGCCGTGCCGAACCAGATCGTGTTTGCAATCCAGGCCTTCGTCATGATGTATATCGCCACCATCGTGACCATGACGCTGGTGTTGCTGGCCAGCGGGCTCGATTTCGTCAGCGCGTTTTCCGCGGTCATCGCCTGCATTAACAACGCCGGCCCCGGGCTCGGCGAAGTTGGGCCGGCGAGCAATTTTTCAGTGCTGAACGATTTTCAGACCTGGGTATGCAGCGTCACCATGCTGCTCGGGCGGCTCGAACTGTTCACCGTATTCGTGCTGTTCACCCGCGCCTTCTGGCGCGGCTAGGCGCCGGCGCTGGTAACATCGCCTTAATCGAAGCCCACCCCATCCCCGCCGCATGCGGCGGGGATGGGAAACGCCACCCCAAACGGCATATGTCGCAAATACTGCCCGTCGTTCACATCCTGTCGAAAGTGCTGATGCTGTTTTCGGCAGCCTTCCTGCTGCCGCTGGCGGTCTCGCTCGTTCTGGCGGACGGCGCGCACCAGGCGTACGACTGGGCGATCGTCCTCACCTTCCTGTCCGGACTGGTGCTGTGGATTTTTTCCCGCCGCGGCAAGCGCGAACTGCAAACGCGCGATGGCTTTCTGCTGGTGGTGATGATCTGGACGATCCTGCCGCTCTACTCCGCCATCCCGCTGCTGGCCTACATGCCCGACCTGAGCTATACCGATGCCTATTTCGAGGCGGTCTCGGGCCTGACCGCCACCGGCGCGACGGTGCTGTCGGGTCTGGATGCCCTGCCCCCGTCGATCAATGTGTGGCGTACCGAAATGCACTGGATCGGAGGCATGGGCGTGATCGTGCTGGTCGTCGCGGTGCTGCCGATGCTGGGAGTCGGCGGCCGCCAGCTATTCAGGGCCGAGACGCCGACGCCGATGAAGGACAGCAAGCTCACCCCGCGCATGGCGGAAACCGCCAAGGGGCTGTGGCTGGTGTACGCGATCATTACCGTGTTCTGCATTCTGGCGCTGTGGTTCGGCGGCATGAGCTGGGTGGACGCGCTGGTGCATGCCTTCAGCGTGATGAGCCTCGGTGGCATGTCTTCGCACGACGCCAGCATGGGCTATTTCGATTCCGTGGTGCTCGAGCTCATCGTCATGGTGTTTGCGCTGATTGCCGCGATCAGCTTTTCCACGCACTTCATGGCGCTGCGGATGAAGAACCTGTCGGCCTACCGTTTCGACACGGAAATTCGCTGGGTTTTTTTCGTGTTGAGCGCCAGCATCCTCGGGCTGACCTTCTACCTGCTGTACAAGGGCTTTTATCTGGATTTTCCCGAGGCGCTGCGCTATGCGGCTTTCAATACCATTTCCATCGCCACCACGCTCGGGTTCTCCACCACCGACTTCAACGTGTGGCCCTATTTCGCGCCGTTGTGGATGCTGTTCCTGTCGAGTTTCATCGCCGGCTCCGGTTCCACCGGCGGCGGCATCAAGATGCTGCGCGCGATCCTGCTCTACAAGCAGGTCTATCGCGAGATGATCAAGCTGGTGCATCCCAGCGCAACGGTGCACACCAAGCTCGGCAAGCAGCCGGTGCCCAACAAGATCACCTACGCGGTGCTGGCCTTCCTGTTCATCTATGTCGCCTCGATCGTGGTGCTGTCGTTCGTGCTGTCGGCGTCGGGGCTGGACATCTTCACCGCCTTCACTGCCGTGGTCGCGATGGTCAACAACACCGGCCCTGGCCTCGGCCAGGTCGGCCCCGCCAGCACCTACGCCATCCTGAACGACTTCCAGACCTGGGTCTGCAGCTTTGCCATGCTGCTCGGGCGGCTGGAGTTCTTTACCCTCCTGGTTGTGCTGACCCCGGTGTTCTGGAGAAAATAAAGGGAAATCCGATGCCGTCGATCGCCGATTTCGAAGCCATGCTCGCCGCCGGCCGCGATAATGCACTGCTGCGTTTTTCGCTCGGCAACGAATACCTGAAAGCAGGCGATGCGGCACGAGCCGCCGCACACCTGCGCCGCGCGGTCGAGCACGATCCCAAGTATTCCGCCGCCTGGAAACTGCTCGGCAAGGCCTTGACCGATGCCGAATCCTGGCAGGACGCGCTGGCCGCCTACCGGCAGGGCATCGCCGTGGCCGAGGCGCGCGGCGACAAGCAGGCTGCAAAGGAAATGGGGGTATTTGCCCGCCGCATCATGAAACAGCTTGGGTTAGAATCGGGCGATTGATTTTTGAGGGAGCAGCAAATGACGCGGATGGTGAATTGTGTGAAGCTCGGGCGCGAAGCCGAAGGCCTGGCCTTCCAGCCGGTGCCGACCGAACTGGACAAGAAGATTTTCGAGAATGTGTCGAAGGAGGCCTGGGGCGGCTGGCAACGCCACCAGACCATGCTGATCAACGAAAACCGCCTCAACCTGGCCGATCCGCAGGCACGCAGCTATCTGATGGAACAGATGGAACGCTATTTCTTCGGCGGCGGCAATGTCGACGCCGCAGCGGGCTACGTTCCGCCCGCCAAGTAAGACGTGCGTGGTTGTTGACGCATCAGCGGCTTTATAGCCACGGCGGACCCCTTGGGGGTAAATCCGGCATCGGCACCAAGAAAACGGGCTCCCGCAGGAGCCCGTTTTCATTTGCCGTGCTGGACGATCACATCACTTCTTTTTCGATTTCTTCCAGCGAGGTGTGGCGCACGTCCTTGCCCTTGACCATGTAGACCACGTATTCCGACATGTTCTTGGCGTGGTCGCCCATCCGCTCGATCGCCTTGGTGACGAACAGGATGTCGATGAAGACCGAAATCGTGCGCGGGTCTTCCATCATGAAGGTGATCAGGTGGCGCAGGTTGAGGCGGAATTCCTCGTCCACCGACTGGTCCTGGCGCGCGATTTCGACCGCCTTGGTGGCGTCCAGTCGGGCAAAGCCGTCGAGCGCCTTTCGCAGCATGTCGAGCACCAGGTCGGCCATGTATTTCACTTCGGAGAAGCGCGGCAGACTGATGCGCTCGGCCTGGTGGATCAGCTTCGCCATGCGCGCGATCTTGGCGGCCTCGTCGCCGATGCGCTCGAGGTCGGTGATGGTCTTCACCACCATCATCACCATCCGCAGGTCGGATGCGGTCGGTTGCCGGCGCGCGATGATGTGGGTGCAGTCTTCGTCGATCGCCACTTCCAGCGCATTGACGTGGTGGTCGTTGGTGTCCACGCGCTCGGCCAGGTCCATGTTGCCCGAGATCAGGGCTTCGATCGCATTGGTGATCTGCTCCTCGACCAGACCACCCATTTTCAGCACGCTGGCGCGCACGGCTTCCAGTTCGGCGTCGAACTGCTTATAGGTATGTTCTGTCGGCATGGCGGTGATCTCTCAAGAAATATCGTCCGATTATATGCGCCGTCTGTGATGATTTGGTGTACGGCCGTTTTCAGCGCGACTTGAAGGGCAGGGCGTAGCGGATCCCGTCGACATCTAGAAACAGCGTCCAGTCGTGCCGCCCGCCGATGCAGACCGGCAGCGTTACGCTCGCGGCGAACGTCCCGTCGCCGGCGGGCCGCAGGTCGTACCGGTTGAAGCCCATGTCCATCCCCGTCATCTGGAATTCCGCGCTGATGCGGCGGACACCGGGTGCCGAAACGCGCAGGCCGAACGCTTCCAGCGGCGTCGGCTGCGACAGAAAACGCACGTCCACGGCCGCGCCGCGGTGACTGAACGCGCAGCCGGCCAGCGGATCGGCGCAACGCACGGCCACCGCGACGGCCGGGCGTTTCAGCCACCAGCCGGCCAGCGCGATCGCGATCAGCGCCGCTGCCAGCAGCAGGGGTACGGCCACCCATTTCACGTCCACGCTCCGCGCAGCAACGCCACCCCGTGCGCGCCGTGCGATTGCGCCAGCGCCACATCGTCGCGTCCCAGACCGCCCAGGCCGTAGACCGGGATCGGGCTGGCCGCGACAAGTGCGGAAAACGTCTCCCAGCCCAGGGTGGCCGCACCCGGGTGCGTGAGCGTGGGCAGCACCGGCGACAGCAGCGCGAAATCGGCACCGATGTCGGCGGCATGCGCCAGTTCGGCGCCGTCGTGGCAGGACACGCCGACCCATTCGGCCTCCGGGCGCGCGGTCAGCCTGGCGGCTGCCGAGCTGTCGAGATGGACACCGTCGGCCCCCGCGGCCAGCGCCAGCGCCGCGCTGCCGTTGACCAGCACGCGTGCGCCGTGCAGATGGGCGCGCCGCACCGTCTCGCGTGCCAGCGTCAGCCGCACGTCCTCGGGCAACGTCTTGTCGCGCAGCTGGATCAGCCGCAGGCCGTTGGCGAGCGCCACATCCAGCCGCGCGAGGAAGCTGTCCACGCCGAGCGATTCGGCGTGCGAAATTCCCAGCACGGGCGGCAGCGACAGCGCCTTCAGAATCGGGAAATTGGCGGGCAGGAGCGGCGTGACCTCGACCGCGTCGGGCAGCTGCCAGGAAAAGACCTGCCCCTCGTGCGGGTGCGGTTCGCCCTGCCACTCGAAGACGCGGAAGAAGTTCAGCCGCACCGTTGCGTGTGGGTAGTCGAACACCCGTGTGATCCAGCGGCAGGGGCGGCTGATCACGATGCCGAGTTCTTCGTGCAGCTCGCGGGCGAGTGCGGCCTCCAGTGCTTCGTCCGGCTCCACCTTGCCGCCGGGAAATTCCCAGTAGCCCGCATAGACCTTGCCCGGCGGGCGCTGCGCGAGCAGCACGCGGCCGTCGGGCTGGGTCAGCACTGCCGCGACCACCTCGGTCGTTGTAGCCCGATTCATTGGCGCCCTGCCCAGTCGCGTGCGAACTGCCACGCCACCCGTCCGTTGCGCGCGCCGCGGCCGAGCGACCATTGCAGCGCGGCGCGTTCGAAGCGGCCATCCGCAGGCGCGCCTAGTGCAGCCGCCCAATGGCGCGCGATGTCGAGGTAGGTGTCCTGGTCCATGACGTGGAACGATACCCACAGCCCGAAGCGGTCGGACAGCGAAATCTTTTCCTCGGTCGCCTCGCCCGGATGCACCTCGCCGCCCAGGTGTTTCGTTTCCAGGTTTTCCGCCATGTATTCCGGCATCAGGTGGCGGCGGTTGCTGGTGGCGTAGATCAGCACGTTGTCGGTGGGTCCGGCGAGCGAGCCGTCGAGCGCGGCCTTCAGGCTGGCATAGCCCGGCTCGTGCTCGGCGAACGTCAGGTCGTCGATGAAGACGATGAAGCGGTAGTCGGCGTCGGCCAGCAGGTCGAACAGATCCGGCAGGCTTGGCAGCCCGGCCTTGTCGACCTCGATCAGGCGTAGGCCGCGCGAAGCGTATTTGGCATGCACCGCTTTCACCAGCGAGGATTTGCCGCCGCCGCGCGCGCCGGTCAGCAGCACGTTGTTCGCTGGGCGCCCCTCGACGAACTGGCGCGTGTTGGCGTCGACCCGTTGCTTCTGTTCGTCGATCGCCAACAGGTCCCTGATCGCCACCCGCTGCGGATGCAGGATGGGTTTCAGGCCCCCCGCCTGCGCCGACCAGCGCGCGGCGCGCACACGCTTCCAGTCGGGCGCGGGAATCGCGGCGTCGCGCGCATCAAGCCTGTCGATCAGGCGTTCCAGCAAGATTTCAAGTGCGGTATTCGGCATTGATCTTCACGTAGTCGTAGGAAAAATCGCAGGTCCACACCGTGGCGTTCACGC
>JAKACL010000040.1 GCA_021821425.1 Pseudomonadota bacterium | reverse complement strand
CCTGCCGCACCCCCCGCCGCAGCGGAGTCAGCTGCCGTGACACCCGCTCCGGCACCGGTGGCCGAACCGGTGCCCCCTGACGCAACCCCTGCGCCGGCACCGGTTGCCGCGCCGGCTGCCCCGGCCCCGGCCACGCCTGCCCCCGCGCCCCGCGCCGCAGACGCGACGCCGCAGGAAGCGCCGACCGGTTCCAGCATTGTGCAGCCGCTGCCCAGCCCGAAAAATGTGCCGGCCTATGTCGACCCCCGGCCGCGGGCCGAGCTGAGCCTGCGGCCTGAAACGAATGTGGCGCAAATCCAGCCGGACGTCGTGCCCGCGTTTCCCGATCCCAACGCAGGATCAGCCGCCAACGAACCCGTGCTGAAGGCCGTGAATGATTGGGCGGCCGCCTGGTCGCGGCGCGACGAAGACGCCTACCTCGCCGCCTACGACGCCAGCTTCGTCCCACCGGGCGGCGTCAGCCGCGCCGAATGGGAGAAGCGCCGCCGTCTGCTGCTGGGCGTGGCCAAGAACATTGATCTCAGGGTCGATTCGCCCGTGGTCGATCGCTCGGGTGCCGACGGCGTAACGGTGACCTTCAACCAGTTCTACCAGTCCGGCGGCCACCGCGATGCCGTCGTCAAGCAGTTGCGAATGGTCGAGCGCGACGGCCGCTGGCTGATCGCCGAGGAAAAAGTGGTATCGATCCTGCGCGGAATTCCGTGATGCACATGCAGACCGCAATCGCCGGCGTGTCCGGCCGCATGGGACGGACCCTGCTCGAAGCGGTGGCCGCCGATGCCGGGTGTGCGCTGCATGCCGCCCTCGACCGCCCCGGCAGTCCGCTGCTGGGGCAGGATGCCGGCGCCGCCTGGGGCGCAGCCAGCGGGATCAAGGTGAGCGATCAGCCCGCTGCCGCCTTGCCGGGCGCGCAGGTCTTGATCGACTTCACCCGTCCCGAGGCCACCTTCGGCTACCTCGACGCCTGCGCGGCCGCCAGCGTGCCGCTGGTCATCGGCACCACTGGCTTCGACGAGGCGGGGCGCGGCCGCATTGCCGCGGCGGCGCAGCAGATCCCGATCGTGTTCGCGCCCAACATGAGCGTGGGCGTGAACCTCCTGATGAAGCTGGCCGAACTCGCCGCCCGGGTGCTGGAAGACGGCTACGACATCGAAATCATCGAGGCGCACCACCGCCACAAGGTCGATGCGCCGTCCGGCACCGCGCTGGGCCTCGGGCAGGCGGTGGCCCGCGCGATCAATCGCGATCTGGCGAGCTGTGCGGTCTATGGCCGCGAAGGCGTCACTGGCGAGCGCGATCCCGGCACCATCGGCTTTGCCACCGTGCGCGGCGGCGACATCGTCGGCGACCACACGCTGCTGTTCGCCGGCATCGGCGAGCGCGTCGAACTGACCCACAAGGCCAGCAGCCGCGCCACCTTCGCCCAGGGCGCCTTGCGCGCTGCCAAATGGTTGCAGGGCCGCGCGCCGGGCCTGTACGACATGCGCGACGTATTGAGTCTGAAGTAATCCGAAATCAACAGGAATCCACCATGAACGCCGTCAAGGTCTACAGCACCGGCACCTGCCCCATCTGCGTCAAGGCCAAGGCCTTTCTCGACAAGCGCGGAATCGGCTACGATGAAGTCCGCATCGATCTCGACCGCGAGGCGATGAAGGAATTTGCCGTCGTCACCCACGGCGCGCGCACCGTGCCGCAGATCGTCGTCGACGGCACCTGCATCGGCGGTTTCACTGAACTGACCGAGCTCGACATGGACGGCGGCCTCGACCATCTCCAGCCTTGAACCGGGCGCAAAACCGCTAATCGGGCATTGAAGCGAACGCCCGCTTCGGCTACAATTCGGGCATTCAAATTCAGGCGGGTTCGCGCGAGCGGCTCGCCTGAATTTTGTCACCTGCGCCACGCCCGATTTCTTGCCCAGCGGAGTATTCCTTGTCACGTGCCCAGCCCGCCATCCTTGTTCTCGCTGACGGTTCGATCTTTCGCGGCCTGTCCATCGGCGCCGACGGCATTGCGACCGGTGAGGTGGTATTCAATACCGCGCTGACCGGTTACCAGGAAATCCTCACCGATCCCTCATACTCGCGCCAGATCGTCACGCTGACCTACCCCCATGTCGGCAACACCGGCATCAATGCCGAGGACGTCGAGGCGGACCGCATCCACGCAGCCGGCCTGGTGGTACGCGACGTGCCGCGCCTGCATTCGAATTTTCGCGCCGAGCAGTCCCTGCCCAATTACCTCAAAAGCCAGAACATCGTGGCGATCGCCGACATCGACACGCGCCGGTTGACCCGCATCCTGCGCGAGAAGGGTGCGCAGAGCGGCTGCATCATGGCCGGCGCGGTGGACGAGGCGAAGGCGCTCGAGGCCGCGCATGCCTTCCCCGGGCTCGCCGGCATGGATCTCGCCAAGGTGGTGAGCGCGCCTGCGTCCTACGAATGGACCGAGACCGAATGGAAGCTGGGGCGCGGCTATGGCCGGCAAACCGAACCGCGCTTCCATGTGGTGGCCTACGATTACGGCGTCAAGCGCAACATCCTGCGCATGCTGGCCGAACGCGGCTGTCGCCTCACCGTGCTGCCCGCGACCGCCACGGCAGACGAGGCGATGGCGCTGAAGCCGGACGGCATTTTTCTGTCCAACGGCCCCGGCGATCCGGAGCCCTGCGAATATGCGATCCGTGCGATCGAAACCCTGGTGGCAGCGAAGATCCCGACCTTCGGCATCTGCCTCGGCCACCAGCTGCTGGCGCTCGCCTCGGGCGCCAGGACCGTCAAGATGAAGTTCGGCCACCACGGCGCCAACCATCCGGTGAAGGACCTCGACAGCGGCCGCGTGGCGATCACCAGCCAGAATCACGGCTTCGCGGTTGACGCGGCGACGCTGCCCGCCACTGTCCGCAGCACCCATGTCTCGCTGTTCGACGGTTCGCTGCAGGGCATCGCGCGCACCGACGCCCCCGCATTCAGCTTCCAGGGCCACCCTGAAGCCAGCCCCGGCCCGCACGACGTGAGCTATTTGTTCGACCGATTTATCCAGCTGATGGCCGACCATGCCCAAGCGCACTGACCTACAAAGCATTCTCATCATCGGCGCCGGCCCCATCGTCATCGGGCAGGCGTGCGAATTCGATTACTCCGGCGCGCAGGCGTGCAAGGCGCTGCGCGAGGAGGGCTACAAGGTCATCCTCGTCAACAGCAACCCGGCGACGATCATGACCGACCCGGACATGGCCGACGTCACCTACATCGAGCCGATTTCCTGGCAGGTGGTCGAGAAGATCATCGAGAAGGAACGTCCCGATGCGCTGCTGCCGACGATGGGCGGACAAACCGCGCTCAACTGCGCGCTCGATCTGGCCAAGCACGGCGTGTTGGAAAAATACGGCGTCGAGATGATCGGCGCGTCGAAGGAAGCGATCGACAAGGCGGAGGACCGCGAAAAGTTCAAGGCCGCGATGACCAAGATCGGCCTCGGTTCCGCGCGTTCGTCGATCGCCCACAGCCTGGAGGAGGCGCTGCAGGTGCAGGCGGCGCTCGGCTTCCCGGCTATCATCCGGCCTTCGTTCACCATGGGCGGCTCGGGCGGCGGCGTCGCCTACAACAAGGACGAATTCGTCGCCATCTGCGAGCGCGGCCTCGAAGCGTCGCCGACGCACGAACTGCTGATCGAGGAATCGCTGCTCGGCTGGAAAGAGTACGAGATGGAGGTGGTGCGCGACCGCAAGGACAACTGCATCATCATCTGTTCCATCGAGAACTTCGATCCGATGGGCGTGCACACCGGCGACTCGATCACAGTCGCGCCGGCGCAGACGCTGACCGACAAGGAATACCAGATCCTGCGCAATGCCTCGCTGGCCGTGCTGCGCGAGATCGGCGTGGAAACGGGCGGCTCCAACGTGCAGTTCTCCATCAACCCCGAAGACGGGCGCATGGTGGTGATCGAGATGAACCCGCGGGTGTCGCGCTCGAGTGCGCTGGCGTCGAAGGCGACCGGCTTTCCGATCGCCAAGGTGGCGGCCAAGCTGGCGATCGGCTATACGCTCGACGAACTGCAGAACGACATCACCGGCGGCGCGACCCCGGCTTCGTTCGAGCCGTCGATCGACTATGTGGTGACCAAGATCCCGCGCTTCGCCTTCGAGAAATTCCCGCAGGCCGACGACCGCCTGACCACCCAGATGAAGTCGGTCGGCGAGGTGATGGCGATCGGTCGCAGCTTCCAGGAGTCGCTGCAGAAAGCGCTGCGCGGGCTGGAAGTCGGCGCCGACGGCTTCGACCCGAAGACCACCGACCAGGAAGAGATCGAAGCCGAGTTGATGTCGCCCGGCCCCGAGCGCATCTGGTACGTCGGCGATGCGTTCCGCGTCGGCATGAGCCTCGCGGAAATCCACGCGGTGTCGAAAATCGACCCCTGGTTCCTCGACCAGATTCAGGGCCTGATCGAGATGGAAACTTCGCTGGCCGGGCGTGCGTTGACCGACCTCGGGCGCGACGAGCTGCGTCCGCTGAAGCGCGCCGGCTTCTCCGACCGCCGTCTGGGCAAGCTCCTGAACACCGACCAGCACGCAGTGCGCGCGCGCCGTACCGAGCTGGCACTGCACCCGGTCTATAAGCGGGTCGACACCTGCGCGGCTGAATTTTCCACGCAGACCGCCTACATGTATTCGACCTACGAGGAAGAATGCGAGTCGCACCCGACCGACGCCAAGAAGATCATGGTGCTGGGCGGCGGGCCGAACCGCATCGGCCAGGGCATCGAGTTCGACTACTGCTGCGTGCACGCCGCGCTGGCGCTGCGCGAGAACGGTTTCGAGACCATCATGGTGAACTGCAACCCGGAGACCGTGTCGACCGACTATGATACCTCCGACCGCCTGTATTTTGAGCCGCTGACGCTGGAAGACGTGCTCGAAATCGTGCGCATCGAAAAGCCCTTCGGCGTGATCGTCCAGTACGGCGGGCAGACCCCGCTGAAACTCGCGCGCGACCTGGAAAGGAACGGCGTGCCGATCATCGGCACCAGCCCCGATATGATCGACGCCGCCGAAGACCGCGAGCGCTTCCAGCAGATGCTGCACGACCTCGGCCTCAAGCAGCCGCCCAATCGCACCGCGCGCAACCCGGAGAGCGCGATCCGCATGGCCGAGGAAATCGGCTATCCGCTGGTGGTGCGCCCCAGCTACGTGCTGGGCGGCCGCGCCATGGAAATCGTGCGCGAGGAAGCCGACCTGCGCCGCTACATGACCGAGGCGGTCAAGGTGTCGAACAAATCGCCGGTGCTGCTCGACCGCTTCCTCAACGATGCCATCGAGGTCGACGTCGACGCGCTGTCCGACGGCGAGCAGGTGGTGATCGGCGGCATCATGCAGCACATCGAGCAGGCCGGCGTGCACTCGGGCGACTCGGCGTGCTCGCTGCCGCCCTACAGCCTGTCGAACGAGATCCAGGACGAGCTGCGCCGCCAGACGGTGGCGATGGCGAAGGCGCTGAAGGTGGTGGGTCTGATGAACGTGCAGTTCGCAATCCAGGGCGACACCGTCTACGTGCTGGAAGTGAACCCGCGCGCTTCGCGCACCGTGCCTTATGTGTCGAAGGCGATCGGCGCGCCGCTGGCGAAGATCGCCGCGCGTGCGATGGCCGGCATCTCGCTGAAGTCGCAGGGCTTCGAGAAAGAGATCATCCCGCCGTATTTCTCGGTCAAGGAAGCGGTGTTCCCCTTTCGCAAGTTTCCCGGTGTCGACACCATTCTCGGCCCGGAAATGAAATCGACCGGCGAAGTCATGGGGGTGGGCGACACCTTCGGCGAGGCGTTCGTCAAGTCGCAGCTGGCGTCGAGCTCGGAGCTGCCGAAGCCGGGCGGACGCGCCTTCGTCAGTGTGCGTTCGGGCGACCGCGACGCCATCGTCGAGGTCGCGCAGGCCTTGCTCGATCTCAACTTCAGTTTGGTCGCCACCCGCGGCACCGCTCAGGCGATCGAATCGGCGGGCATCCCGGTGGCGATTGTCAACAAGGTCAAGGAAGGCCGGCCGCATATCGTCGACATGATCAAGAACGGCGACATCGATTTCATCGTCAACGTGGTCGAAGACAAGAAAGCGGTGAAGGATTCCTACGCCATCCGCGCCGAGGCGCTGTCACGCCGGGTCGTGTACTTCACCACCCTGGCCGGCGCGCATGCCGCCTGCATGGGCATGCAGCACGGCGACGAACTGGAAGTGTATTCCCTGCAGGCGCTGCATCAGCGTCTGCATTGATTGATAAAGGTTAGCGTGTGAGCAAATTTCCCATTACCGTCGTGGGCGCAGAGAAAATGCGCGCCGAACTGCAGCATCTGAAAACCGTGGAGCGTCCGGCCGTGATCCAGGCCATCGCCGAAGCGCGTGCACAGGGCGACCTGTCGGAAAACGCCGAATACGACGCCGCCAAGGAAAAGCAGGGCTTCATAGAAGGCCGCATCGCGGATCTCGAAGGCAAGCTGTCGAATGCGCAGATCATCGATCCCAAGACGCTGGACGCGGATGGCCGCATCGTGTTCGGCGCGACGGTCGAGCTGGAAGACGTCGAGTCGGGCGAGTCCGTCACCTATCAGATCGTCGGCGACGACGAGGCCGACATCAAGCAGGGCAAGATTTCCGTGTCGTCGCCCATCGCCCGCGCGCTGATCGGCAAATATGCCGGCGACAGCGTCGACGTTCAGGCGCCGGGCGGCGTGCGCCAGTACGAAGTGCTGGACGTCGAGTACAAATAAGCATGCGGCGCTTCTGGGACGGCCTTGCGGGTACCCTGCTGGTACTGTGGATCGGCGGCATGTGGGCGATCGGCTACGTGGCCGCGCCGGTGCTGTTCGCGCAATTGGACGACAAGCAGCTGGCAGGGATGCTGGCAGGCAAGCTGTTCGAGGTTGCGGCGTGGATTGGCATCGCCGCCGCGGTGTACCTCCTGATTTACCGGATTGCGCGGGACGGCGGCGCGGCGCTGAAGACTCTGTTTTTCTGGGCGGTGGCGCTGATGCTGGTGCTGACCCTGGCAGGTCATTTCGGCATTCAGCCCATCATGCAGAGCCTGAAGGATCAGGCCATGCCGCACGCCGTGATGCAGAGCGTGTTTGCCGACCGCTTTGCTCGCTGGCACGGCGTGTCGAGCATCCTCTACCTTATCCAGAGCGCGCTCGGGCTGTTGCTGGTCTGGCGTTCGGGGCTGGCACGGTAAGCCCTGTCCGGTTGCAATCAGCCCGGCAGGACAATGACGGGTTTGGCCGCGGCGCGATAAATGACCAGCACCTTGCCAATCTGCTGAACCGGCGCGGCGCTCGTGGCGGCGCAGATTTCCTCCAGCCAGGCGCGGCGCGTGTCCGGCGCGTCGCTGGCGGTCTTGATCTTGATCAATTCATGCGCGTTCAGCGCGTGATCGACCTCCTTCAACACGGCAGCCGTCAAGCCTTGGTTGCCGATCATGACCACCGGCTGGCGCGTGTGGGCCAGGCCTTTGAGGAATTGCCGCTGCGCGGGGGAGAATGATTTCATGGGTTTTCCTTCAACTGAGCGCGGATTGTAGCCGATAGAGTTCCCAAGACATGGCGCAGAAACCCAAGCGGACCAAATCGGGCAGTGCCTGGATGCACGAGCACGTAACCGATCCCTACGTCAAAAAGGCGCAGCAGGACGGCTACCGCTCGCGCGCCGCCTATAAACTGCTGGAAATCGATGCGCGCGACCATCTGCTGCGTCCCGGCATGACCGTGGTGGATCTGGGCGCAGCACCCGGAAGCTGGTGCCAGGTGGCGGTGCAGAAGATGAAAAAGCAGGGCAGGGTGCTGGCGATCGACCTGCTTCCGGTGGCGCCGATGCCGGGGGTCGACAGCCTGGAGGGCGACTTCACCGAACCGGTCGCGCTGGCGTGGCTGGAAGAAAAGTTGCAATCCGGCCGTGTTGACCTTGTATTAAGCGATATGGCGCCCAACATCAGTGGGGTGATGCTGAGCGATCAGGCCCGCCAGTACGCGCTGTGCGAGCTGGCGCTCGATTTTGCAGTGAACTGGCTGAAACCTGACGGCGCTTTTCTCGTCAAAGTGTTTCAAGGCGTCGGCTTCGAGGAATTTAGGGCGCAGATGAGGCAGGCGTTCGAACAGGTACTGATCCGCAAGCCCGATTCTTCGCGTGACCGCAGCACCGAAGTCTATCTGCTGGGAAGACGCCCGGTCGCGGCGCAGAACGCTGCCGTGACAAGCCCGCAGGAACAGGTTTAGAATGAGTCTAAACGCGCTGCACCCAATTGAATGTGCCGTCACCGGCACCGAGGAGTGAATGTGAACAACCTGTCCAAGAATATCGCCGTCTGGCTGATCATCGCCGTCGTTCTGATGACGGTATTCAACCAGTTCGGCGCGCAGCGCACCGCGCAGACGCAGATGCCGTACTCGCAGTTCATCGAGGAAGTGCGCCAGCAGCAGATCACCAAGGTGGTGATCGAGGGCAACGTGCTGAAGGGCGAGCGCACCGATGGTCAGCGCTTCACCAGCTATGCGCCGAGCGATCCCTGGATGGTGTCCGACCTGCTGAAAAACGGCGTGTCGGTCGAGGCCAAGCCGGAAGAACAGCCGTCCTTCCTGATGAGCCTGTTCATTTCCTGGTTCCCGATGCTGTTGCTGATCGGCGTGTGGATCTTCTTCATGCGCCAGATGCAGGGCGGCGGCCGCGGCGGCGCGTTCTCGTTCGGCAAGAGCCGGGCGCGCCTGCTCGACGAGAATGCCAACCCGGTGACCTTCGCCGACGTCGCGGGCTGCGACGAAGCCAAGGAAGACGTCGCCGAGCTGGTCGATTTCCTCAAGGACCCGACCAAATTCCAGAAGCTGGGCGGCCACATCCCGCGCGGCGTGCTGATGGTGGGGCCCCCGGGCACCGGTAAAACCCTGCTGGCGCGCTCGATCGCGGGTGAAGCCAAGGTGCCGTTCTTCAGCATCTCGGGTTCCGACTTCGTCGAAATGTTCGTCGGCGTCGGTGCCGCGCGCGTGCGCGACATGTTCGAGCAGGCCAAGAAAAGCGCGCCCTGCATCATCTTCATCGACGAAATCGACGCGGTCGGTCGTCAGCGCGGCGCCGGCCTTGGCGGCGGCAACGACGAACGCGAGCAGACGCTGAACCAGCTGCTGGTCGAAATGGACGGCTTCGAGGCGACCACCGGCGTCATCGTGATCGCCGCGACCAACCGTCCCGACGTGCTCGACCCGGCGCTGTTGCGCCCGGGCCGTTTCGACCGCCAGGTGGTGGTGGGCCTGCCCGACATCCGCGGCCGCGAACAGATCCTGCTGGTGCACATGCGCAAGGTGCCGCTGGCGCCCGACGTGCGCGCCGACATCCTCGCGCGCGGCACCCCCGGCATGTCCGGCGCCGATCTGGCCAACTTGGTCAACGAAGCCGCGCTGTTTGCTGCGCGCGGCAACAAACGTCTGGTCGACATGGACGATTTCGAGAAAGCCAAGGACAAGATCCTGATGGGCGCCGAGCGCAAGTCCATGGTGATCACGCCCGAGGACAAGAAGAAAACGGCCTACCACGAGTCCGGCCATGCGGTGATCGGCATGACGCTGCCGGGATGCGACCCGGTGCACAAGGTCACGGTGATCCCGCGAGGCCGTGCCCTGGGCGTGACCATGTCGCTGCCGGAAATGGACCGCTTCAGCCTGTACAAGGACGAGATGCTATCGCAGATCAGCATGCTGTTCGGCGGACGGGTGGCGGAAGAAATCTTCGTCGGCAGCATCTCGACCGGTGCGTCGAACGACTTCGAGCGTGCCACCAGCATCGCGCGCGACATGGTGACGCGCTACGGCATGTCCGAGGCCCTGGGCCCGATGGTGTACGGCGAGAACGAGGGCGAGGTCTTTCTTGGCCGCTCGGTGACCACGCACAAGAACATGAGCGAAGCCACGATGCAGAAAGTCGACGCCGAGATTCGCCGCATTCTGGACGAGCAGTACGCGGTGGCGAAGAAAATCCTCACCGAGAACCGCGACAAGGTCGAGGCGATGACCGCCGCCCTGCTGGAGTTCGAGACCATCGATGCCGACCAGATCGGCGACATCATGGCGGGGCGTCCGGTGCGGCCACCCAAGCCGGCCGCCACGCCGCAACCGCCTGCGGGCGGCGGCGACAAGCCGAGCGCACCGGCGCCGACCGTGCAGCCGGCCGAGGAAACCTGAGCGTCGATCCGGTTCGACGCACTACAATGGAGGGGCTTTGGCCCCTCTATTTTTATGCCCGTTCTCCACGCCGGTTCGTACCGACTCTCTCTGGCCCGCCCCGTCGTCATGGGGATCGTCAATGTCACGCCCGATTCGTTTTCGGATGGCGGGCGTCTGGGCGATGCGCGGACGGCCATCGACCATGCGCTCAAGCTGCAGGAAGCAGGGGCCGATATCCTTGACGTCGGTGGGGAGTCCACCCGGCCGGGCGCGACAGCGGTGCCGGCCGATGAGGAAATCCGCCGTGTGCTCCCGGTGATCGAAGCCTTGACGCGTCGCGGCTGCGTGGTGTCGGTCGACACGATGAAGCCCGAGGTGATGCGTGCGGCGCTGGCTGCCGGGGTGGCGATGGTCAACGACGTGATGGCACTGCGCGCGCCGGGCGCGCTGGAAGCCGTTGCGGCCTCGGATGCGGCCGTTTGCCTGATGCACATGCAGGGCGCACCGCAGACGATGCAGCAGATGCCTTGCTATGCCGATGTGGTGGGCGAGGTGAGGCAGTTCTTGCTGGCGCGCGTCGGCGCCTGCGAGGCGACCGGTATCGACCGCGAACGGATGGTGGTCGACCCCGGTTTTGGTTTTGGCAAGACGCTGGCGCACAATCTGACGCTGCTGAGGCATCTGGACCGCCTGACGGAAATAGGCGTGCCGGTGCTGGCGGGACTGTCGCGCAAATCCATGTTGGGAACACTCACGGGACGGAGCGTGGAAGAACGTGAATTTGCCGGGGTGGCGGCGCACCTGATGGCGGTGGCGCGCGGCGCGAAGATGCTACGGGTACACAATGTAGCGGCCATGCGCGATGCGCTGGCGATCTGGAATGCAGTGGAGGAACAACACGATGGGACGTAAATATTTCGGCACCGATGGCGTGCGCGGCCGGGTGGGCGAGTCGCCGATCACGCCCGAATTTGTGATGCATCTCGGCTATGCCGCCGGGCAGGTGCTGGTGGCCGATCGCGGCAGCCTGCCGCCCAACCAGCATCCGACGGTGCTGATCGGCAAGGACACCCGCATTTCCGGCTACATGCTGGAAGCCGCGCTCGAAGCGGGCCTGACCGCGGCAGGGGTGAACGTGCTGATGACCGGGCCGATGCCCACACCGGCGGTCGCCTACCTCACGCGCGCGCTGCGCCTGCAGGCCGGGGTGGTGATCTCGGCCTCGCACAACCCGTTCGAGGACAATGGCATCAAGTTTTTTTCCGCCAGCGGCGAAAAGTTGCCGGACAGCGTGGAAGAAGCCATCGAAGCGCGCCTCGATCATCCGATCGTGACCGTAGAGGCCCGCCAGCTGGGCCGTGCCCGCCGCATCGAGGATGCTGCTGCGCGCTACATCGAATTCTGCAAGAGCACCTTCCCCAACAATCTCGACCTGCGCGGCATGCGTATCGTGGTGGACTGCGCCAACGGCGCGACCTACCACATCGCGCCGCACGTGTTGCATGAACTGGGCGCCGAGGTGATCGCCATCGGCAACGAGCCGAACGGCTTCAACATCAACGACGAATGCGGCGCCACCTACACCGATGCCTTGTCGAAGGCGGTGCGCACCCACCGTGCCGACCTGGGAATCTCGCTCGACGGCGACGGCGATCGCCTGATGATGGCCGACGCCGCGGGGAGGATTTACGACGGCGACCAACTGGTCTACGTCATCGCGCGCCACCGCATCCAGAGCGGCTACATGAAGGGGGGCGTGGTCGGCACGCTGATGACCAACCTCGGCACCGAGCACGCGCTCGGCCGCATCCAGGTCCCGTTCGAGCGCGCCAAGGTGGGCGACCGCTACGTGCTGGAGCGTCTGCACGCCAACGGCTGGGTGCTGGGCGGCGAGACCTCGGGCCACATCCTGTGTCTGGACAAACACACCACCGGCGACGGCATTGTTTCGGCATTGCAGGTACTGCGCGCGGTGCGCGAAACGGGAGAGACGCTGGAAGCCCTGACCGCCGATCTCGAAATCTATCCGCAGGTGATGATCAATGTGCGGGTGGCGAAGGGCTTCAAGCTGGATAAGGCGCCTGCGGTCGGAATCTCGGTGGCCGAAGCGGAATCGGCCCTGAACGGGAGCGGGCGGATCGTTCTGCGGGCATCCGGCACGGAGCCCTTGATCCGGGTCATGGTGGAGGGCCGGGATGCCGATCTGGTGCGTCATACCGCTGAAACAATTGCAGCGGCCGTCCAGTCTGCGGCGGATGGATGATTTCCTGACCTGAAATAGTTCTGTAATATTCGCCCGTTAGTATGGCGACGTCGCCCATGCGGCAACGTCAACTACTAACGGAGATAATCAAATGCGTACACTCAACAAACTGGCTCAAGGCACCCTGGCTGCGGCCATGGGACTGGCTTTCTCGGTTAGCGTGCTGGCCGCGGACATTACGGGCGCGGGCGCAACCTTCCCCTACGCTGTTTACACCAAGTGGGCCGAGGCTTACCAGCAGGCCACCGGCAACAAGGTCAACTACCAGGGTATCGGCTCCTCCGGCGGCGTCAAGCAGATCAAGGCCAGGACGGTCGATTTTGCCGGTTCCGACGCGCCGGTCCCCGAGGCCGATCTGGACGCGAACAAACTGGTTCAGGTCCCGACCGTGATGGGCGGCGTGACCATCGTGATGAATGTCCCGGGAATTGATTCCGGCAAGCTGAAGCTGGACGGCCCCACCGTCGCCGACATCTTCCGCGGTGCGATTACCAAGTGGAACGACCCTGCCATTGCCAGGCTGAACCCCGGCGTCAAGCTGCCGGACCTGGCCATCACCGTATCTCACCGCTCCGATGGTTCGGGCACCACCTACGCGTTCACCAATTACCTGGCCAAGCAGTCGATGGCGTTCAAGCGTGACGTTGGCGCGGGCAACACCGTGAACTGGCCGTCCAACGCCGTGGGCGGCAAGGGCAACCCGGGTGTGGCCGCCAACGTGCAGAAGATCAAGGGTGCGATTGGCTACGTCGACATCGCCGACGCGATGAAGAACAACATGGACTTCGTGGCGCTGAAGAACCGCGCTGGCAATTACATTGTGCCGAACCAGCAGTCGGTGGCCGATGCCGCAGCCGGCGCCGATTTCAAGGTCAAGGGCATGGCGCCGGACCTGCTGGATCAGTCGCACAAGAACGCCTGGCCCATCACCACGGCCACCTTCATGCTGGGTTATGAAAAGGCCGATGCTGCCAAGCAGAAAGCCGTCGTAGACTTCTTCACCTGGTCATTGAACAACGGCCAGAAGATGGCTGCGGACCTCGGCTTTGTGGCGCTGCCGCCCAATGTCGTGAAGATGGTCGAAGCCGAGATGAAAAACATCAAGTAAGCTTGTTGTACGCTTGAACAATACCGGGGGCAGCGTGCTGCCCCCGGTTTTCTCCGAAAACACCCGCGTTCGCGCGGGTGTTTTCGGAGAAAACCATTGAACCGATAGGCACCCCCACAGTGAGTGAGTCCAGTGTAACCGCCGGAATCGATCTGCATGCCAGGCAAGTCCGGAAGTTCCGCCTGCAGGACAGGTTTTTCCACCATTCCACCCAAGTGTTCGCCTTTGTCGTGCTGGCGACGCTGGTCGGCATTCTGGTGTCGCTCACCATTGAGGCGTGGCCCAGTCTCCAGGCATTCGGGCCGTCTTTCCTGTGGACCAATGTCTGGAGCGTGCCGGATGATGAATATGGCGCGCTGGCCGCCATCTATGGCACGGTCGTGACGTCCGTTCTGGCGCTGCTGATTGCCGTGCCGATCAGTTTCGGAATCGCCCTGTTCCTGACCGAAACCTGCCCGGTGTGGTTGCGTCGTCCCCTGGGGACCGCGATCGAATTGCTGGCGGGCATCCCGTCGATTGTGTACGGCATCTGGGGCCTGTTCGTCTTTGCCCCGCTGTTTGCCGAGTATATTCAGCCTCCCCTGCAGGAATTGCTGGGGGACGTACCGGTGATCGGTAGCTGGTTCTCCGGCCCGCCCATCGGTGTCGGCATCCTGACGGCCAGCATCGTGCTGTCGATGATGGTGATTCCGTTCATTGCCTCGGTCATGCGTGACGTGTTCGAAACGGTACCGGACGTGCTGA
>JAKACL010000039.1 GCA_021821425.1 Pseudomonadota bacterium | reverse complement strand
GCCAACGTCGGTCTGGTCCGCCAGCAGCCGCGGCCCGATGCCGAGATTGCCTTCCGCGCGGCGCAAGGGGTGCTGCTCGAGGTCACCGGGGCGATCGACCCGTTTGGCTGGCTGCCGGTGAAACACGCGAACGGCCAGACCGGCTGGCTGCCGGCGCACGAAGCATGGGGACGATGAAACTGGCGGTGCTCGGCGCGGGCGCCTGGGGCACCGCGCTGGCCGCCAGCTGGGCACCGCACCACGACGTCACCCTGTGGGGGCGCGATACGGCGGAACTCGACGCGATGCGCGCCGATCGCGTGAATGCCCGCTACCTGCCCGGCTGCCCGCTGCCCGACAGCCTCGAATTCAATCCGGATTTCGACGCGGTCGCGCGTGCCGCCGAACTCATCGTCATCGCCGTTCCCAGCCACGGCCTGCGCGCCACCCTGACCGCGCTCGCCCGGCAGCCGGCGCTGCCGCCCGTCATCTGGGTCTGCAAGGGCTTCGAGCCCGGCAGCCGCAAGCTGCCGCACCAGCTGGTCGCCGAGCTGCTGCCCGGCCATGCGCACACCGGCGTGCTGTCCGGCCCCAGCTTTGCGCAGGAAGTCGCGCAGGGCTATCCCACCGCGCTCACGCTGGCCTCGCACGACAGCGCGCTGGCCCAGCACCTGGCCGAGGTGCTGTCGGGTCACCGTCTGCGTCTGTACGCGCACGACGACGTCATCGGCGTCGAAATCGGCGGCGCGCTGAAGAACGTCATGGCCATCGCCGCCGGCATCTGCGACGGCCTGCAGTACGGCCACAATGCACGCGCCGCACTGATCACCCGCGGCCTGGCCGAAATGACCCGGCTCGGCGTCCAGTTCGGCGGCCGCGTCGAAACATTCATGGGCCTGTCCGGCCTGGGCGACCTCATCCTCACCACCACCGGCGACCTCTCGCGCAACCGCCAGGTTGGCCTGCGTCTCGCGCGCGGCCAGTCGCTCGACGCCATCCTGGCCGAGCTCGGCCACGTTGCCGAGGGGGTCACCACTGCGCGCGAAGTGGCCGCACTGGCCGACGCGCGCGGCGTCGACATGCCCATCACGCGCGCCGTCTGCCAGATGCTGTTCGACGGCCTGCCCGCCGCGCAGGCCGTCAATGCGCTGCTGAAGCGGGAAATCAAGGCCGAATTCTGACGCCGGAGCGAGAAAACTGCCGCTGCGAAATCCGCGCGCACAGAGACACGCGGCGCCGGTCTTCAGTTTCAAGGCGGCGTGCCGGCTACACGCTATTGCAGCGCGCAGCCTAGGCGGCGGCCGGGTGCGCGGCCGACGCCGCGATGCGCTCGATGGTGGCGACGAATCCGGAGTCTTCGCCGGTCAGCAGCGGCGGCAGCGCTGCGCGGAAATCCTCGCGCGCGCACCACTCGTGCATGTAGTCCTCCCACGACTGCCACAGGCGCGCCTGCTGCCGGCTCATGTCGTCCTCGTACACCAGCACGTAGGCGCGCTCGAACAGGGCGACGAGGATGGCGAACAGCGCCTGCTTGCGTTCCTGCTGATCCTCGCTGAGCGCGCCCTTCGCGGCCGGCGACAGCAGATGCAGGTCGGCATTCTCGATCACCAGCCGCATGAAGTCGGCGTATTCGTCCGACAGCCGCAGGAAGATTTCCTCTTCGTCGGTCTGCTGTTCGCGGCGGCGGTCATGGACATAGACGCCGATCGCCAGCGGCAGGCCGACGATGGTGACGATATAACTCAACGCTTCCAGCCATTCGAGTCCGCTCATTCACATCCCTCCCGCAAAACCGTTCTGCCGCCACGCTTCGAACACGACCACGCTGACGGCGTTGGACAGGTTCATGCTGCGCGAATCGGGCAGCATCGGCAAGCGCAGGCGGTGCGCCTCGTCGAACTGCGCCAGCACGTCGGCCGGCAGGCCGCGCGACTCGGGGCCGAACAGCAGCACGTCGCCGGCGCGGAATGCGCTGTCGGCATAGCGTGCGCTGCCTTTGGTGGTGAGCGCAAACCAGCGTCGGCTGGAGAGCCCTGCGCGCACCGCATCCCAGTTGGGGTGCACGGTCACGCAGGCCATGTCGTGGTAGTCGAGGCCGGCGCGCGCCACCTGCTTGTCGGACAAATCGAAGCCCAGCGGTGCGACCAGATGCAGCCGGCTGCCGGTATTGGCCGCCAGCCGGATCAGGTTGCCGGTATTGGGCGGGATTTCGGGCTGGTACAAAACGATGTCAAACATCCGGCTTGGCCTAAAATGAGCAAATTCCTGGAGTCTCTATTTTATGGTCCCTTACCTCACGACTGCACTCACCGGCCCGCTGCTGGAACTCGAAAAACGCCTGCTCGACGCCCAGCCGACCATCGAGCACTGGTTTCGCCAGCAATGGAAGGAGCAGTCGGCACCGTTCTACACCTCGGTCGACATCCGCAACGCCGGCTTCAAGTTGGCGCCGGTGGATACCAACCTGTTTCCCGGCGGGTTCAACAATCTCAATCCGGCGTTCATGTCGCTGTCGATCCACGCGGCGATGGGCGCGGTGGAAAAGATCTGTCCCGATGCGCAACGTTTGCTGCTGGTCCCCGAGAGCCACACGCGCAATGTGTTCTACCTGCAGAACGTGGCGGTGCTGGCGCATATCCTGCGGCAGACGGGCCTCATCGTGCGCATCGGCACGCTGATCCCCGAGATCGTCCAACCGACCGCACTGGAACTGCCGGGAGGCGGGCGGATCACGCTGGAGCCGCTGGTGCGCCGCGGCGACCGCATCGGGCTGGAGGGCTTCGACCCCTGCGCGGTGCTGCTCAACAATGACCTGTCGGCCGGAGTGCCGGAGATTCTGAAGGACATCGAGCAAACCATCATGCCGCCGCTGCACGCCGGCTGGTCGACGCGCCGCAAGTCGCGCCACTTTGCCGCCTACCAGCATATCGCTGTCGAATTCGCGCGGCTGGTCGGCATCGACCCCTGGCTGATCGATCCCTACTTCAACCACTGCGGCAAGATCGACTTCCAGGTGCGGCAGGGCGAAGACTGCCTGGCTGAAAAAGTCGGCGACATGCTGGACAGGATCCGCATCAAATACACGGAATACGGCATCGACCAGCCGCCCTTCGTCATCGTCAAGGCCGACGCCGGCACCTACGGCATGGGCATCATGACGGTGAAATCCCCGGAAGACGTGCGCGAGCTCAACCGCAAGCAGCGCAACAAGATGGCAGTCGGCAAGGAAGGCATGGCGGTGAGCGAGGTGCTGATCCAGGAAGGCGTCTACACCTTCGAAAGCATCAACGGCGCAGTCGCCGAGCCGGTGGTCTACATGCTCGACCACTTCGTCGTCGGTGGTTTCTACCGCGTGCATACCGGGCGCGGCTCGGACGAAAACCTCAACAGTCCGGGCATGCACTTCGTGCCGCTGGCGTTCGACGAAACCTGCCTGACGCCGGACCGCAGCGCCAATCCGGACGCCGCTCCCAACCGCTTCTATGCCTATGGCGTGATCGCGCGGCTGGCGATGCTGGCCGCCAGCATCGAACTCGACGAAGCCCTCAACGAGACCGAACACGTGGCCTCCGCATGAAACTGCTGTTCATCGTCGATCCGCTTGCCGGCCTCAAGGCCTACAAGGACAGCTCGGTGGCGATGATGCGCGCGGCCACCGCGCGTGGCCATGCCGTGTTTGCCTGCGAGACGCGCCATCTGTTCATCCGCGACGGCTTCGTACGGGCCGCCTGCGCTGCGCTCGACGTGGGCAGCGACGACGACTGGTATCGCGTCGCCCACAGCGAGACCTTGCTGCTGAAGGATTTCAACGCCGTGCTGATGCGTACCGATCCGCCGGTGGACACGGATTACCTGCTCGCCACCCATCTGCTCGGCGTGGCCGAACGCAACGGCGCGCAGGTGCTGAATCGCCCGGCCAGCCTGCGCGATCTCAACGAGAAGCTGGCGATTCTGAATTTTCCGCAATTCGTCGCGCCCACCTTGGTGTCCGCCGACGCGACGAAAATCGGCGCTTTTCTTGCCGAGCAGCAGGACATCATCGTCAAGCCGCTGACCGAAATGGGCGGCAGCGGCATCTTCCGCCTGACGCTTGCCGATCCCAACCGCAACGCCATCCTGGAGACGCTGACCCGGCAGGGTGGGCGCGCCATCATGGCGCAGCGCTATCTGCCGGAGATCCGGGACGGCGACAAGCGCATCCTCTTGATCGACGGCGAGGTGGTGCCGTGGGCGCTGGCCCGCATCCCGCAGCCCGGCGAGACGCGCGGCAACCTTGCCGCCGGCGGCATCGCGCGCGTGCAGCCGCTGTCGGCGCGCGACCGCATCATTGCCAACACCGTGGCGCCGTGGGCACGCGACCACGGCCTCTTTCTTGCCGGCCTCGACGTGATCGGAAATTGTCTCACCGAAATCAACGTCACCAGCCCCACCGGCTTCCAGGAAATCATGGCGCAGGCGGGGCACGACGTGGCCGCCCAATTCATCACCGCGATCGAGCGCCATTACGCCACCGCGGTGCGTCCGTGAGCCCGCAGCGCGCATGAGGCCTGCGCGTCTTGCGCTATGGCTGCTGCTGGTGTGGGCGCTCGCCGCCTGCAGTCCGCCGCCGCTGTACACGCAACAGGCCTATGTCTTCGGCACGCTGGTCGAGGTCAGTGTGTACGGTGCACCCGCAGCGCAGGCGCAGCAGGCGACCGTCGCGGTGCTGGCGCGCTTCGACGCGCTCCACCGGCAGTTGCATGCCTGGCAACCCAGCGCGCTGTCGCAGCTCAACTCCGCGCTGGCCCAGGGCGAGGCCGCCACGGTGACGCCCGAACTCGCGGCCATGCTGGCGGAAGCGCAGGCGCTCGCCGCGCAATCCGGCGAGCTGTTCAATCCGGCCATCGGCGGCCTGGTCGCGCTGTGGGGCTTCCACGCCGACACGCCGCAGGCGCAGGTGCCCGCGGCTGCCGCGATCCAGGCGCAGGTGGCGGCACGGCCGCGCATGGCCGACCTCGTCATCGACGCCAAGTCGGTATCGAGCCCAAACCCGGCGGTGCAGCTGGACCTCGGTGGCTATGCCAAGGGCCGCGCGCTCGACGACGCCGTAGCCATTCTGCATGCGCATGGCATCCGCAACGCCCTGGTGAATATCGGCGGCAACGTGATCGCGCTCGGCCGCCACGGCGAGCGCCCATGGCGTGTCGGCATCCAGCACCCGCGCCAGCCGGGCACACTGGCCACGCTTGATCTGCACGACGGCGAGGCGATCGGCACCTCGGGCGACTATCAACGATATTTTGAAGCGAATGGCCGCCGCTATTGCCATCTGATCGACCCGCGCAGCGGCTTGCCGGCATCCGGCATGCAATCGGTGACCGTTCTGGTGCGCGGCGCGCACGCCGGCACGCGTTCGGATGCGCTGTCGAAGCCGCTGTTCATCGCAGGGGCGGCAGGGCTGGCCGACCATGCGGCGCGGCTGGGTATTTCAGACTATGTCGCGGTAGATCGCACCGGCAAAACCCACATCTCAACGACGATGCGGGCCCGGCTTCGCTAGAATAGGACTTTTAGCCCGACCTCCACGCAATGATAGGCATCCTCATCGTCGCACACGGTTCGCTCGGCGACAGTCTGGTCGAGTGCGCTACCCACGTCCTGGGCCAGTCACCGCTCGGGCTCGCCACGCTGGACTTCATTGGCCACGCCGATCCCGACGAGCGCCAGAAGGCGTTGCAGGCGCGGCTCGCCGAACTCGACCAGGGCGACGGCATCCTGGTGCTGACCGACATGTACGGCGCCACGCCCAGCAACACGCTATGTCGTCTGCTCGAGCCCGCGCACATCGAGGGCGTCACCGGCGTCAACCTGCCGATGCTGCTGAAGGCACTGAACTACCGCGATACGCTCGCGCTGCCGCAGCTGATCGAGCGCATCGTCGACGGCGGCCGCAACAGCATCAACCATATTTCCGAGACCATGTGCCATGCAGCGACGGGACGTTGAAGTCGTCAACAAGCTGGGGCTGCACGCGCGGCCGTCGGCACGCCTGACCCAGCTGGCCTCCAGCTTCAAGAGCCAGGTCTTCATGTCGCGCAACGGCCGCCGTGTCAACGCCAAAAGCATCATGGGCGTGATGATGCTGGCCGCCGCCAAGGGCAGCACCATTACGCTGGAAACCGACGGCGAGGACGAAGTCGAAGCGATCGATACGCTGGCCGACCTCATCACCAGCGGCTTCGGCGAGGAGCTTGCATGAGCTTCAGCCTGCACGGCATCGGCGTCTCCGGGGGGATTGCCATCGGCTATGCGCACCTCACGTCGCATGCGCGCGTGGAAGTGCCCCAGTACATGCTCGACCGCAAGTACATCAAGGATGAGCTGGCGCGCTTCGACGAAGCCATTTTCGCCACCCGCGCCGAACTCGAGGTCCTGCGCAGCCACATCCCGCCTGGGGCGCCCGCGGAGCTGTCGGCCTTCCTCGACATGCACCTGATGTTCCTTGGCGATTCGATGATTGCCGAGGAGCCCAAACGCCTGATCCGCGAAACCCAGTGCAACGCCGAATGGGCGCTGGCGCAGCAGATGGAAGCATTGGTCGCGCGCTTCGACGAAATCGACGATGCCTACCTCAGAAGCCGCCAGGAAGACGTGGTACAAGTGGTGCAGCGCGTGCTGAAGGCGCTGATGGGCCACCCCAGCCACCTGCCGCTGGACGTCGACTTCGACAGCGAGCGCATTCTTGTCGCGCACGAATTGTCGCCGGCCGACATGGTCATTTTCAAGAGCGTGCACTTTGCCGCCTTCATCACCGATCTCGGCGGCACCACCTCGCATACCGCGATTCTTGCGCGCAGCATGGGCATGCCTTCGGTGATGGCATTGCACAATGCGCGCGGCCTGATTCGCGACCACGACCTGCTGATCGTCGACGGCCGCGACGGCGTGGTGATCGTCAACCCGGACGAAGCAGTGCTGGCCGAATACCGGCTGCGCCAAAACCAGTGGCGCATCGACACCGACAAGCTGAAGCGGCTGAAGACCAGCAAATCGGCCACGCTCGACGGCGTGCCGATCGAGCTGATGGCCAACATCGAACTGCTGGACGACATCGCCGCGGTGAAAACCTCGGGCGCGCATGGCATCGGCCTGTTCCGGAGCGAGTTCCTCTTCCTCAATCGCAGCGATCTGCCGGACGAGGACGAGCAATACGCCTCCTACCGCGCGGTGGCCGAGGCGCTCGACGGCAAGCCGGTCACCATCCGGACGCTCGACCTCGGCGCAGACAAGCAGGCGCCGTGGGGCCACACCGTGGCCGACAACCCGGCGCTCGGCCTGCGCGCAATTCGCCTGTGTTTGGCCGAACCGGGCCTGTTCCATACCCAGTTGCGCGCGATCCTGCGCGCGTCGGCGCACGGTCAGGTGCGCATGCTGATCCCGATGCTGGTGAGCTTCATGGAACTGCGGCAGACGCTGCAGCGCATCGACGAAGCCAAGGCCTCGCTGCGCCGCGACGGGCTGAAATTCGACGAAGGCATCCCCATCGGCGGCATGATCGAGGTGCCGGCCGCCGCGCTGTCGGCTGCATTTTTTGCCGAACAGCTGGATTTCCTGTCGATCGGAACCAACGACCTGATCCAGTACACGCTGGCGATCGACCGCGCCGACGACAGCGTGGCCCATCTGTACGACCCCCTGCATCCGGCCGTGCTCGGCCTCGTCCAGCACACGCTGCGCGCAGGCGCCAAGGCGGGCAAGCCGGTGTCGGTGTGCGGAGAAATGGCGGGCGACCCGCTGCTGACGCGACTGCTGCTGGGACTGGGACTGCGGACGTTCTCGATGCATCCGGCCAGCCTGCTGCAGGTGAAGCAGCAGGTGCTGAAATCGCATCTGGAAGAACTGACGCCGGCCGCGCAACGGCTGTTGCGGAACACCGATCCCGACAAGACAGCGTCGCTGCTCGCCCGGCTGAACGGCGGCTGAACCCGCCGGATCAGGCGGTCAGCTGCGCGGCGATGCGCTCGAGTTCCGTTTTCTCGCGACGCAGCGTGCCGATTTCCTGCTTGATCTGGGCCATGCGGGTATGCAGCGTGCCCATGTTTTCCAGAATCTTCTGCAGGCTGGCCAGGCGCATGTCGAGGTACTGCTTGTGCTCGCGGATCCGCGTCATGATCGGATCCAGCGCAATGCGCAGCCAGCGTTCGGCTTCGGTACGCGCCAGGTTGAAGGCTTTGCGGGCTTCTTCGGCGAGGCCGGCATAAAAGCGCCGGATCATGAAACGCTTTTCCAGCATCAGGTTGGCAGGGTCCTTGCAAAAGGCTTCGGTCTCGCGCATCAGCCCGTTGAGCCGGTTGCGATAGGCGCCCAGGTCGAGGCGCGGCACCTGCATTTTCGGCAGCTGGTGCTGACGGTGGAAGCGGGTATAGGCCTGGTCCAGCACATCCAGCATGTTGTCCGCCAGCTGGCTTGCTTGCTGGATGCGTTCGCTCATCTGCTCGCTCAGCTGGCGGATGCCGCTGGTCAGGCCGCGCGTGGTCCAGCTGCCTTCCAGCGCTTCGCGTCCGGCCTTGCAGATTTCGCCCAGCGTCTCTTCCGACAGGCTGGACAGCAGATGCTGGCCCTGCGTCTGCATCATTCTGCGGGTGGCACGGAACTGGTCGGCGGTGGCGTCGTAGCTGTCTTTTTCCTTTTGCAGGGCGGCGCGCGACTGCTCGATCATCTCGCGGTTCTTGCCCGACAGCTGGTTGAGCTGGATCAGCTCGTCGCTGCGGCGCTTGATCTGCGCGGACAGGTCGATGCGGCTCTCATCCAGTTGCGCGATCACATCGTGGCTGACCGCGTGATAAAGCATGTCGCGCCGCGCCGGAATCACCTGATGCGCCAGCAGATATTCCAGCGATTCGATGCCCGAGCGCACGCGCAGCGCCGCGTCGCCGCGGATGGTGGCGGCCAGCGCCTTCTGCGCCGACACGGTGAACACCCGGCTGCGCGGCAGCTTCAACACGCGCGCGGCTTCCTCCGCCTGGCGTTCGATGGTGGCCTGGACCTCGGCCTCGCTTTTCAGCTCGTCCCACAGCATGTCGATCTTGTTCAGCACCGCCACATGGTAGTTGGCATGCCGATGCACGTGTTTCTGCCAGATTTCGAGATCGGAACGGGTGACGCCGGTGTCGGTCGCCAGCAGAAACATCACCGCATGCGCATTGGGAATGACCGACAGCGTCAGCTCCGGCTCGGTGCCCAGTGCGTTGAGTCCCGGCGTGTCCAGGATCGTCAGTCCGGCCTGCAGCAGCGGGTGGGGATAATTGATCATGGCGTAGCGCCAGGCCGGCACTTCCACTGTGCCGTCGGCGCGCAGGTGGTGGCGTTCGCTTTCGTCCTCGCCATTCCACAGTCCGAGCTCGATCGCGTCCACCGCCGGCAGCAACTGGGTTTCGGTGAGTTTTTTCAGGCTGTCCCGCAGCTGGCGCGGGTCGTTCGGGTCGAGCGAAACGCGGACCCACTCGATCGGCATATGCTTCAAGCGCGCAAGCGAATCCTCGCGGCGGCGCGTTTCGATCGGCAGCAGGCTGAGGCAGGGACTGTCGTCCGGGTTGGAAAACAGCTCGGTCGGACACATCGTGGTGCGGCCGGCGTCGGAAGGCAGCAGGCGCTGGCCATGGTCGGCAAAAAACAGGGCATTGATAAGTTCGCTCTTGCCGCGCGAGAACTCGGCGACGAAGGCCACTACCAGCTTGTCCTGGCGCAGGTTCGACGCCGTGTCGGTCAGCCGCAGGGTACGCTCGGCGTCGATGCCGTGACGGCGGTCGAGCCAGTCCGCATAGTCTGCGATCGCGGCTGCCAGCCGCATGCGCCGTTCGCTGAAATCGGCGACTTCCTGTTCCAGATGGATGCTCATTTTCTGTTGCTGTTCTCGATATCAAGCCAGGGCATCTCGACCCCCCGCACCGCCACGGTTTTCTGCCGCGAACTCTCGCCCCGCACCAGGCGTACCGACGCTTTCGGCACGCCCAGCTGCGTGGCCAGCCAGCCCAGCAGATGCACATTCGCTCTATTATCGACCGCCGGGGCGGCAATCTTTAGCTTCAGCCGGCCACCGTGCTCGCCCAGCACGGCGGTGAGCCGGGCCCCTGGCTGAACATGCAGGTCGAGCAGCCAGTCGGCGCCGTCACGCCGTGCCCAGGCCGGCGGGGATAACGTGTTCACCCGGCCGTCAAAGGGCGCCGAGCAGGGCGCGTTCCATCGCCAGGATCGGCACCATCAGCACCAACTGGCACAGGATGAACAGCACCAGCGGCGTCAGGTCGATCTGGGCCACCATCGGAACGACACGCCGCAGCGGGCGCAGGAAAGGCTCGGACAACTCATACACCACCGGCATCAAGGGCGTGTTCGAATTGACCCACGACAGCACCGCGCGCACCAGCGTCAGGCCGATGATCAGGTATACCGTCAGGCTCAGCAGCCGCACCGCCGCCAGTCCCAGCATCACCGGCCACACCCGGCCGCCGGCGAGCGCGAACGGAAAGCCGTCCAGCCAGTACGAGGCAACGACGACCGCGAATTCGACTACAAATGCCAGCAGCAGGCAGGCCAGATCGAGGCCGAACAGCCCCGGCACCATGCGGCGCAACGGCTTGATCGCGAAATCGGTGAGGGCGACGATGAACTGCGCGAACGGATTGCGGAACGGCACCCGGAACAGCTGCATCATGAAACGCAACAGCACGGCGATCACGAACAGGTTGCCGAGCGTCTGGATCAGGAACTTCAGCGCAGCTTCGATCATCCTGGAAACCCCGGTTGGACGCGTCCGATGGTGCGTCTGGGCGAGTGTCTGGCACGAAGCGACGACGCAGCAGGCCGGGGCCTGCCAGGAGGAGCGACAAAGCCAGGCGCTCGACCGGGCGTGCCAGCGGGCACGTAACGAGTTTCAATTAAAGGATATATGCAATCGGAGGCATATAAACCAGCATTCATACCGGACTCCTTACATTCGATGAGTGGTCAACCGAGGTTTCCAGGATCATGCGAGTCTCCCGAGTTCATCGCCGAGCTCGGCGCTGCGACGGCTGGCGGCCTCCACCGCCTGGCTGATGGCCAGATTGACCGCTGCCGCCTCCAGCACGGCCATGCCGCGCTCGGTGGTGCCGCCTCGGGAGGTGACGCGCTGCCGCAGCACGCCGGGTTCCTCGCCCGATTCCAGCGCCAGTTTGGCGGCGCCGAAGAAGGTCTGCAGCGCCAGCTGGCGGGCGGTTTCCGGCGCCAGGCCCTGCGCCGCGGCGGCGGCTTCGAGCGACTCGATGAAATAAAACACATAGGCCGGGCCGCTGCCCGACACCGCAGTGACGGCGTCCAGTTGCGGCTCGTCGTCCACCCACACCACGCCGCCAACGGCACGCAGCACCGCTTCGGCCTGCGAGCGCGCGTCCTGGCCGACGGCAGGCGCTGCGTACAAACCGGCAATGCCGGCCTGCACCAGGGCCGGGGTGTTCGGCATCGCGCGCACGATCCGGTTGTGCCCGCCCAGCCAGCGGGCGAGGTCGGCCACCCGCACCCCGGCGGCGATCGACACCACCAGCTGGCCGGCCAGCCTTGAAGCCAGCGCAGCCGCCACGTCGGGCAGGGTCTGCGGCTTGACCGCCAGCACGATCAGGCCGTGCAGCCGCGCCTGCGACAAATCCGTATGGGTCACCACGCCAAAGCGCGCGGACAGCTGCGCCCGCGCATCGGCATTGATTTCGACCACTTCGATGTCGGCAGGCTGGGTGCCGCTGGCGATCAGGCCGCCGATGATCGCGGCCGCCATGTTGCCGCCGCCGATGACGCTCACTTTATGCATAGGTTTTCCTTTCGCCAAACACGGCGGTGCCGACCCGAACGATGGTCGCGCCCTCCAGAATCGCTGCTTCCAGGTCGCCCGACATGCCCATCGACAGGGTGTCGAGCGCGTGGCCGCGCGCGCGCAGCGCGTCGAACTGTTCGCGAACCTGCCGGAAGGCGGCGCGCTGCGCCGGAACCTCCGGCGTCGGCGCCGGAATCGCCATCAGGCCGCGCAACTGCACGCCGGACAGCTTCGACACGGCCGCGGCCAGGCCACCCAGCTCGGCCGGCGGTACGCCGCCCTTGCTGGCTTCGCCACTGACATTCACCTCGATGCAGACCTGCAGCGGCGGCAGGCCGGGCGGGCGCTGGGCCGACAGGCGCTCGGCGATCTTCAGCCGGTCGACGCTGTGCACCCAACTGAAATGCGCGGCGATCGCCCGCGTCTTGTTGCTCTGGATCGGCCCGATGAAGTGCCATTCGAGCGGCAGGTCGTGCAGTGCGGCCTGTTTGTCCAGCGCTTCCTGCACGTAGTTTTCTCCGAACGCGATCTGGCCGCAGGCGGCCAGATCGCGCACCGCCGCCGCATCGAAGGTCTTGCTGACGGCCAGCAGCCGAAGCGTCGCGGCGTCGCGCCCCGCCTCGGCGACAGCCGCTGCAATTCGCGCCTGCACCGCCTGCAAACGCTCACACGGCGTGCCGGCGGCACCGCTCGGGTCAGGCTCAAGTTTGCGCGCATCGGGGCCGTTATCCATATCGCTTATTATCTGACAAAACCCCACCCAATACTGAACGAGGCACGCGTGGACATTTCCGAACTGCTCGCATTCTCCGTCAAGAACAAGGCATCCGACCTGCACCTGTCCGCCAGCCTGCCGCCGATGATCCGGGTCAACGGCGACATCCGACGCATCAACCTGCCGCCGATGGATCACAAGGACGTCCACCGGATGGTGTACGACATCATGAACGACAGCCAGCGCAAGGTGTACGAAGAAACGCTGGAAATCGACTTCTCGTTCGAAATCCCCTCGCTGGCGCGCTTCCGGGTCAATGCCTTCAACCAGCAGTACGGCGCCGGCGCGGTGTTCCGGACGATTCCGTCCAAGGTGCTGACGCTGGAAGAGCTCAACTGCCCGCCGATCTTCAAGGAGATTTCCGACCAACCGCGCGGCATCGTGCTGGTGACCGGTCCGACCGGCTCGGGCAAGTCCACCACGCTGGCGGCGATGATGGACTACGTCAACGAGAACCAGTATGCGCACATCCTGACGGTGGAAGACCCGATCGAATTCGTCCACCAAAGCAAGAAATGCCTGATCAACCAGCGCGAAGTCGGCCCGCACACGCTGTCGTTTTCCAACGCGCTGCGCTCGGCGCTGCGCGAAGACCCGGACGTGATTCTGGTCGGCGAGCTGCGCGACCTCGAAACCATCCGCCTGGCGTTGACCGCGGCCGAAACCGGCCACCTGGTATTCGGCACCCTGCACACCTCGTCGGCCGCCAAGACCATCGACCGCGTGGTCGACGTGTTCCCGGCCGCCGAGAAGGAGATGGTGCGCTCGATGCTGTCCGAATCGCTGCGCGCGGTGATCTCGCAGACGCTGCTGAAAACCAAGGATGGAACCGGCCGCGTGGCGGCGCACGAGATCATGATCGGCACCCCCGCCATCCGCAACCTGATTCGCGAAAACAAGGTGGCGCAAATGTATTCGTCGATCCAGACCGGCGGCAACATCGGCATGCAGACGCTCGACCAGTGCCTGCAGGACCTGGTTCGCCGCAACGTCATCGCACCGGGTACGGCGCGCAACGCCGCCCAAAACAAAGATGCCTTCATGGGCTGAGCTCAACCAGAGCCAAGGATTGATCAATGAACGCTGAAAAAACCATCCACGACCTGCTGCGCCTGATGCTGGCGAAGAACGCGTCCGACCTCTTCATCACCGCCGGTTTCCCGCCCGCGATCAAGGTCGACGGCAAGATCACCCCGGTATCGAACCAGAGCCTGACGCCTGCGCACACCAGCGAACTGGCGCGTTCGATCATGAACGAGCGACAGTGGAAGGACTTCGAGGCGAGCAACGAATCCAACTTTGCGATCAGTCCGCCCGAGATCGGCCGCTTCCGCGTCAACGTCTTCGTGCAGCAGGGCCGCGTCGGCATCGTGATGCGGACCATCGTCACCAAGATCCCCAGGATGGAAGAACTGAACCTGCCGCCGATCCTGCGCGACGTCGCGATGATCAAGCGCGGCCTGGTGATCTTCGTCGGCGGCACCGGCACCGGCAAATCGACGTCGCTGGCGGCGATGGTGGGCTTCCGCAACGAAAACGCCTGCGACCACATCATCACGGTCGAGGACCCGATCGAATACGTGCACGAGCACAAGAAATCCATCATCACCCAGCGCGAGGTCGGCATCGACACCGACAACTGGTTCTCCGCGCTGAAGAACACCCTGCGGCAGGCGCCCGACGTCATCCTGATCGGCGAAATCCGCGACCGCGACACCATGGAATACGCGATCGCGTTTGCCGAAACCGGGCATCTGTGCCTGTCGA